>JANOZI010000959.1:0-27607 GCA_031429375.1 Acidobacteriota bacterium
CCAACGTCGTGCCGACGGCCATCGGCATCTTCATCTCCGGCTTCACGTCGATCATGACCCGCCTCAACATCATAGTCAACAATCACCGCAAGCGCCCGCCCGGCAAGACGAGGTACCGACAGACGCTCTTAGAGTGTGCGCACTATGCGACCAGCCTGGTGCAGGTGCTCGGCACCCCGGTGATCGCCATCACGATCGTGATGCTGGCGGTGGAGCGCGGCCTGGGCTTCGGCATCTTCGACCCGGCGCGCGGCGGCGACCCGGTGCTGTTCCAGCACCTCTTCTGGTTCTACTCGCACCCGGCGGTCTACATCATGATCCTGCCGGCACTCGGGGTGCAGAGCGAGCTGATCTCGACGTTCTCGAAGAAGACGATCTTCGGCTACAGCTTCGTGGCGTTCTCGTCGCTGGCCATCGCCGTGTTCGGCTTCATCGTGTGGGCCCACCACATGTTCGTCGCGGGCATCTCGACTTATGCGGCGATGGTGTTCTCGTTCCTCAGCTTCTCGGTCGCCATTCCCTCGGCGGTGAAGGTGTTCAACTGGGCCGCCACCCTCTACAAGGGCGCGATCTCCTTCGAGACACCGATGCTCTACGCCTACGGCTTCCTCGGGCTGTTCTCGATCGGCGGGCTGACCGGATTGTTCCTGGCCACGCTCGGCCTCGACATTCACATGCACGACACCTACTTCGTGGTTGCGCACTTCCACTACATCATGGTGGGCGGCGCGATCATGGGGTACATGGGCGGCCTGCACTTCTGGTGGCCGAAGATGACGGGCCGGATGTATTCGGAGTTCATGTCGCGCATCGCGGCCATCCTGATCTTCGTCGGCTTCAACCTGACCTTCTTCCCGCAGTTCGTGGTCGGTTACCTTGGCATGCCGCGCCGCTATCACTCATATCCGGATGAAATGCAGGTCCTGAACGTGATGTCGTCGGCCGGCGCGAGCGTGCTCGGCCTGGGTTACCTGCTGCCCGCGATCTACCTGGTCTACTCGCTGAAGTACGGCGCGGTCGCCGGTCCGAACCCGTGGGGCGCCTCCGGCCTCGAGTGGCATACCCAGTCGCCGCCGCTGACCGAAAACTTCGTCGAAGCGCCGGTCGTCAACACCGAGCCCTACGAATACGAGCACGTCGTTGTCAAGGAGAAGCACCTTGTCTAATGTGGTCGTGCACGCCGACAGCCACGGTCACGGCCACGCGCACGCGGCCCATCACCCGGCGCTGCAGCACCATTTCGACACGATGGGGCAGCAGAAAGAGGCGGCCGTCATCGGCATGTGGGTGTTCCTGCTCACCGAAATCCTGTTCTTCGGCGGGCTGTTCATGGCGTACATGCTCTACCGGACGTGGTATTTCGACGCGTTCGCCGAGGCCAGCCGCTCGCTGGATATCTTCTGGGGCGCCCTCAACACCGCCGTGCTGATCTTCAGCTCGCTGACGATGGCGATGGCGGTGCGGTGCGCGCAGACCAACCAGCGAAAAGCCACCGTCATCTGGCTGATTCTGACCACGCTGCTCGGCATGGTGTTCCTGGGCGTGAAGGTGATCGAGTACAGGGACAAATTCACCCATCACCACGTGCCGGGCTACAACTTCCAGTGGGCCGGTGAACACCCCTCGACTACGCCCGGGGCAGGTGAGGCGGCACCGGCGGAAGGCGCGGGCGCGGCTGCGGCCGGGGCAGAACACCCCTCGACTACGCTCGGGGCAGGTGCCGCGGCGCCGGCAGCGGAGGGCGCGGCGGGCGGGCACCGCGAGTTGTCGCTCAGCCCGGAGCAGCTGCAGCTCACCACGCAGATCTACTTCAGCCTTTACTTCACGATGACCGGCCTGCACGCGTTGCACATGATCATCGGCATCGGGCTGATGAGCGTGATCACGTGGATGGCGTGGAAGGGCAAGTTCGACGAGGAGTATTACACGCCGGTCGAGATGAGCGGTCTCTACTGGCACTTCGTCGACATCGTGTGGATCTTCCTGTTTCCGTTGCTCTACCTCGTCGAGAGGCACACGTAGGGCACACACGTAGGGCACCACTTTCACACACGTAGGGCACCCCTTTAGGGGTGCCGAGAGTTTTTTATATGTCTGGACACGTATCCCCGGTAAGCCTTTACGTCACCATCTTCCTGTCGTTGATGGTGCTCACGGCCGTCACGGTCTTCGCGGCGTTCGTCGACCTCGGACAGTTCAACTTCCTGGTCGCGTTGATCATCGCCGTGTTCAAGGCCTCGCTCGTGATCTGGTATTTCATGCACGTGAAATATCAGAGCGCGCTCACCAAGCTGACCGTGGCGACCGGCCTGTTCTTCCTGACGATCCTGCTGACGCTGACGATGGTCGACTATTCGTCGAAGGGCTTTACCGCGATGCCGACGATTCTGCAGTAAGAACCGTAAGCGGACCTCAAGGTGCGCTCTACATCGTCATAGGCGGGCGAGGACGTTGTGGGACAGGACGCCGGCGGCTTTCCGCCGGCGTCGCTGTTTGCGGGCCAGCTTACTTTCTTGCGACGCCTTTTGTGGGGCGTTCAGCGCCGGCAGAGATCTCGACCAGGCTTACCGTGTTGGCGCCGTTGGCCGTCGAGTATTCAACCTTGACGGTCTTGCCGATCGCGGCGGCCAACTCCGGAAGGGTCCCCTTCTTCTTGCCGTGCATCACGCCGGCCTGCTCACCCAGGGTGAACGTCATGTCCTTGCCGGCGCGCTTGACGACGAGCGCGCGCGACACGGGGTCGAACTTCTCGAGCGTCCCTGACGCCCAGGTCATTTCGGTCTTGTGAGCGGCGGTCCTGGCCTTCTGCGGCGCGGCCTGGGCCGCGGTGCCGGTGACAAGCAGTCCTCCGACGAGCAAGATGCTGGCAGCGAGGATTGAGGTTCTCATGATGCGATCTCTTTCTGGCGCGTGAGCGCCGATTAACGACTTCACCTGATTAGACGGTGGATGCGGAGGGGCGACCATTACATCTGTGACACACTCGGCCAATCCGGGCGACATGACACGGATGTAATGCGCCTTGGCGGCTTTCGGCCGCACAGTCTCCGTCTTACAAGTCAGGATGGAGACATGACCTCAGGTCCAACAACCGGCTGCGTAGTGTCGGCGCTCGTCCTGGGCCTGGGCACAGCGTCGTGCTCGCATCTTTCGCCGCCCCGGCTGGAAGCCAACGGCGTATTGCAACAGCACTCGGTGCCCGTCTTCCTTGAGGGCGGGTCGGTGGAGATCCACCTGGCCCGGCGGGTTCCTGAGCTCCTGAACGCGCCGCTCGTGGTGTTTGCCAGCGGTGATGGCGGGTGGTTTGGCGCCGCTGCCGGCATGTTCGAGGCAATTGCCGCGGCCGGATACCCCGTCGCGGGCGTCAGCTCGCGAGCGCTGCTCCATGGCCTCCGCACGTCCAGCCACCCGCTCGCGGCGGCGCGGGTGCGCGATGCTTACGGCGCGATCGTCGCCGCGGCGCGACAGGCCCTCGGCCTGCCGGCCAACCGCGGCATTGTGCTGGCTGGCTGGTCGCGCGGCGCCTCGCTATCGGTGATCGTTGGCGCCGCACACCCGACAACACCGGTTGCCGGCGTCGTCGCCATCGGGCTCGCCGCGGCCGAGAACCTGAACGTCGATCTGAGCTCAGACGATGAAGGCGACGAGCCTGGTGTCGCTGCTCTCCACGGCATCGACACCTATGCGGTGAGCCTGGCGGTTCCGGGCCGCGTAGCGGTGATCCAGTCCTCGGGAGATGGCTACTTCGCTGCGAGTCGCGCGCACGCGCTGTTTGGCGCCGACACGGCCTCCCGGCACTTTTACGAAGTGCCGGCTTCCAACCACCGGTTCTCGGGCGGGGAGGCGGCGTTCCGCCGCAACCTGAGTGATGCGCTCCGCTGGATTTCAACAGGCGAGGACAATCATCCATGATGCAAGCCGCGATCTTCTTGATCCTTGCGCTCTTGCTCCCCGTGGCGGCCGCCGGCCAGACCACCGAGACGCTCGTGTTACGCGGCCAGCCGCAACACTTGCGGCTGTTTGGCCAGCGCGATGGGTATCCGGCCATCGTGTCGAGCGGCGATGGTGGCTGGATTCACCTCGCGCCGCAGGTGGCGGCGATGCTCGCCGCCCGCGGATTCTTCGTCGTGGGCTTCGACAGCAAGGCCTATCTCGAGAGCTTCACGTCGGGTGCCACCACGCTGACCGAACGCGACGTGCCGGCCGACTACCGCTCGCTCGCCCGGTTCGCCGCCGGCAGGTCATCGCAGAAACCACTTTTGATCGGCGTGTCCGAGGGCGCGGCGCTGTCCCTCCTGGCCGCCACCGATCCTGGGGTCAAGGCCCTGGTGGCGGGCGTCATCGGCCTGGGACTTGGCGACGCAAACGAACTGGGATGGCGATGGAAAGACTCGCTGATCTACCTGACGCACGGTCTGCCCGACGAGCCGAAGTTCAGCACGATCGCGCTGGCCGGACGCGTGGCACCCACGCCGCTCGCCGTGATCAACGCCACCCACGATGAGTACGTGCCCGCCGGCGAGGTTGATCGGATCCTGGCGGCGGCGCAGCAACCCAAACAGCTCTGGATGATCGCGGCGGCCGACCATCGCTTCAGCGACAATCAGGCGGAGCTCGCGCGGCGCCTGGTCGAGGCGATCGCCTGGGTGCAAGCGAGCCAGCCGAAGTAGCGCAGATGCTGCCACGCATCCGTCACGCGCTCCCCGCGCTCGTTGCCTTGACGCTGTTCATCGGCGCTCTCGAGGTCCTGCGCCATGAACTTGCGGCGTTTTCCTTTGACACGATCGTCGCAGACCTGGCCGCCACGCCGCTCACGCAAATCGCGGCGGCGCTGGCGCTGACGGCGCTCAATTACCTGGTCCTCACCGCGTACGACTTCCTCGCCTTCGCGTCGATCGGCCGGCGGATGGCCGCGTGGCGCATAGGCCTGGCGTCTTTTCTCGCCTACGCCATCGCCAACAGCGTGGGCTTTGCGATGTTGTCGGGCGGCTCTGTCCGCTACCGGTTTTACATGCGGTGGGGGCTGAGTGCCGAAGACCTGTCGCGCATCATGTTTTCGTACTCAATCACGTTCTGGCTTGGACTGTTGGCGCTCGGTGGCCTGAGCCTGGCGCTTGGCCCGCTGCCTCTGTCGGAGCGACTGGCCGGGACGGCGCTGGTGGCGCCAGCGGGCTGGCTGCTCTTTGCGTCGAGCCTGGGCTTCATCGCCTTCACTGCGATCAGGCACGAGCCGATCCACCTGTGGCGATACACCCTGCCCCTCCCGCCACCACAGATCGCGGCGGCCCAGTGGATGGTGTCGTCAATCGACTGGATCCTTGCGGGCTCCGTGCTCTACGTGCTCCTCCCGAGTCACGGCGCCCCGTTCTTCGCGGTGATCGGCGCTTTTCTCGCGGCGCAGTTACTCGGCCTTCTCAGCCATGTACCCGGGGGCGCCGGTGTCTTCGAGAGCCTGATCGTCCTGCTCCTCAAGCCCTATCTCTCGTCGGCCGAACTGGTGGCTCCACTCCTGTTGTATCGAGGGATCTATTACCTGCTCCCGCTGTCGGTTGCGCTCGTCGCGCTGCTGATAGACGCGGTACATCAACGACGCGACGATGCGGCGCGCACGGCGGCGTGGATTGGACGACTGACCGAGCAGCTCACGCCGCGCATTCTCTCGACCCTGACGTTTCTGGCCGGTGCCATTCTGCTGTTTTCGGGTGCGACACCTGCAGCTGCGGGGCGGCTCGAGTGGCTCAACCGCTTTGTGCCGCTCGGCATCGTGGAAACATCGCACTTCGCGGGCAGCCTCGTCGGCGCGGGCCTGCTCCTGCTGTCGCAGGGTGTGGCCCGCCGGATCGACGCCGCTTACCACTTCGCCACCATCGCGGTCGCGGTCGGCATCGGCGCATCACTTCTGAAAGGCGCGGACATTGAAGAGGCGATCGTGCTGACGGTGCTCCTCATCGTCCTCAGTTCAGCCAGGCCCGCGTTCGATCGCCGGGCCGCGTTGTTTGAGACGCGGTTCTCGCCGACCTGGATTACCGCGGTCGCGGCCGTGATTACGGCTTCGGTGTGGCTGGGCTTCTTTGCGTTCAAGCACGTGGAGTACTCGAGCGAGCTGTTGTGGCAATTCGAGCTCTCGGCCGAGGCGCCCAGGTTTCTGCGCGCCTCCGTCGGCGGCGCCATCGTCGTGCTGCTCGTGGCCATTGTGAAACTCTTCGGGCCCGCGCCGCACGAGATCGAACCGCCCACAGACGTGGACCTCGCGGCAGCGGGACAGGCGATCGAGGCGCAAGCGTCGACCATGCCGAACCTGGTCTACCTGCGCGACAAGGGCCTGATCTTTGACGAGGAGCGCAAGGGCTTCGTCATGTACGGCGTGCAGGGCCGGACGTGGGCGGCCATGGGCGATCCGGTGGGGCCGGCGGCCCACGTTCCCATCCTGATCCGCACCTTTCTCGAACGCTGCGACGACTTCGGCGGCACGCCGGTGTTCTACGAGGTTGGCAAGGACTACCTGCATCACTACGCCGACTTCGGGCTGACATTCGTGAAGCTGGGAGAAGAGGCGCGGGTGGATCTCTCGCAGTTCACCCTGGAGGGTGGGGCGGCCTCGCGTCACCGGCAGGCGATGCGCCGAGTGGAAAAAGAGAAGTCGTCATTCCGGATCGTCGCTCCCCACGAAGTCGCGGCCCTGCTTCCGGACCTGCGCAGGGTCTCCGACCACTGGCTGGGCCAGAAGACGGGCGAGAAGGGCTTCTCGCTGGGCTTTTTCGACGAACGATATCTGTTGCGGTTTCCGATTGCTGTTATCGAACGTGAGGGACGCATCCAGGCCTTCGCGAATGTCTGGTTGGGCCCGCGTTGCGGAGAAATGTCGGTTGACCTGATGCGCTACGACGACCAGGCGCCGAAGGGCGTGATGGAGAGCCTGTTCGTCCATCTCATGGCCTGGGGCAAGGCCGAGGGCTACCGATGGTTTTCGCTCGGTATGGCGCCGATGTCGGGGTTCGAGCAATCGCCGGTGGCGCCGCTCTGGACCAGGGTGGGATCGTTTCTGTACGAACATGGCGAATCGGTCTATAACTTCCAGGGCCTTCGCCTGTTCAAGTCCAAGTTCGATCCGGTGTGGGAGCCGCACTACCTGGCCTACCCGGGCGGTCTCGCGCTGCCGCGCGTGCTGGCAGACGTGACGGCACTCATCGCCGGTGGGTACCGGCACGTATTTTCGAGCGGCCGGACACGTTGAGCCGGCCGATGATCAGTGAAGAGGGCGACGCATGGCACAGGCAACCACATGGATAGCAACCGGCCTCCTCGTCGGATGGCTGGTCCGAACCGCGATGAAGAGTCGCAGGGACTACGGCCTACTCGGGGACCTCGTGACCGGCACACTCGGCGCAGTGACTGGGGGGTGGCTGGTGCGGGTCTTGAACATCGTGACCCCGGACAACCTGCCCGGCCATATCGTGGTGTCGATTCTGGGCGCCGGCGTCCTGCTATTAGCGGTGAGGCTCCTCCGCCGCGCGCTCAGCGCGAGCCTGTCGCCGTCTCAAGCGGCGCTGGTGGTCGAGCTCGAAGAGCAGATTCAGCGGCTGACCTCCTTCGAACGCCGGGTGCTATCCAGCGTGCTCGGCGAGACCAAGCCGGAGGATCCCAATCTGGCGTTCGATCAGCAACTGAGCTTTGGTCAACGTGTCGCGGACCGCGTCGCGAGCTTCGGCGGCAGCTGGGCGTTCATCGGGATGTTTCTCACGAGCATGTTCGCGTGGATGGCAATCAACGGCGATCTGCGGCGCCCGTTCGACCCGTATCCCTACATCCTCTTGAACCTGATTCTCTCGTGCGTCGCGGCTCTGCAGGCGCCGGTAATCATGATGAGCCAGAACCGCCAGAACGCCCGGGACCGCGTCGACGCGCGCAACGACTACGAGGTCAACCTGCGCGCGGAGATGCAGATCGTGGCGCTCCACGCCAAGCTGGATGCTGCCCGTGAACACGAATGGGCCCGGATTGCCGAGCTGATCGTCGGCCAGGACGCGCGACTGCAGCGGATCGAGCAGAGCCTCCACCCGAGGAATTAGCAAAGCGTCGGCGGTTTACAGGCGGGCGAAGACGTTGAAGCGGTAGCGGGCCAGGGCGTAGCCCTCGATTTTCTGTTCTTCGATCTGCACGGCGCCAGCGCCAATCTCCGCAAGCATCCTGAACATCCACGCGCGATCGTAGAAGAGCTCCGCCTTCGCGGCCGACGGGCCGGAGCCCGGAGCCCGGTCTATATCGGGCACATCGAGAACGGCAATGGCATGGGTCGCCTTTGCCGCCATGCGCGCGAGGACGCCGCGGGCGTAATCGAGGTCTTGAAACGATCCGAACGTGCCGCAGGCCAGCACCACCGCCCAGGGTTCCGCAGGGTCGAGCGCAGAAGCTTCGCCCAGACCGAAGCGCCCTCCGGGCATGGCTTCGGCAGCGAGGCGAATCTGAGCCGGCGAGGGATCGAGGCCGCCGACGATATAGCCGTTCTCCCATAGCGGACAGAGCAACGAGCCGCCGCCGCAGTTGACCTGGAAGACGCGCGTGCCGGAGCCGACGTCGATTGTTTCCGCCGTGTATTCCACGAAGTTCCGCCAGGCCCGCTCGGTGATCGAGGCGTGGAGGCGATCGGCCGCCATCAATCGATCGAGCGTCATAACGTCGCCGCCACTTGTGAGAGCGCCTCGCAGAACTGCGCGTGTTCGTCAGGCGTGCGCACTGCCACCCTGATGCGTGGCGCGTGCGGCAGCAGCCGCTTCGACGCGTCTTCCAGCGCAATCTGGTAGCGCGCCAACATCTCTTCCTTTACGCGCAGGCCGAGGATCGGGTCACGGGCGCGGAGATCGAGCAGGAAGAAGTTGCCGCCGCTCGGGTGGACCTTTCGCACCGCCGGCGTGGCTTCCAGCAAACCCGCGAAGTGCGTCCTGTCGGCGCGCGTCTGCTCGAGCGACCGGTCGAACGCGGCGCGATGCTGCAGCATCAGCTCGAGATACTGCTCTGCCGGGCCGCTCAGGTTTCGCTCAGGAATTTCATCGTCCAGGACGCGAATCACTTCCGGATTGCCGGTGTACACGAAACCGAGGCGCAGGCCGGGAACGCCGAGCGAATTGCTCAGGCTCTTGACCACGAAAATGTTCTCGACCGGGTCGGTCTCGAGCCGTTCGACCAATGACGTTTCACCGGAATAATCGAGGAACGATTCGTCGACGACGAACAAGGTGTGGCCGTGGCGGCGCGCGCACTCGTGAATCCACGCGGTCGGGATGACCGTGCCGGTCGGGCTGTTCGCCGTGACGATGATGACGACGGCGTCGGGCTTGATCGTGGCGTCGAACGCGTCAAGGTCGACGCCGGGAGCGTCGCGATAGGTCGAGGCGCGCGGGAAGGTCCGCGCGTATTGATCGAACGTTGGCTCCGGCCGGACGATTGGACGGGTGCCGGCCATCCGCTTCAGGATTGGAAAGATCTGCGACGCGCCGTGGAGCGCCTGCAGCCGGGCCGGGTCGCAGCGCAGGTGCGCGGCGAGCTTCTGGTTGAGGATCGCCCGCGTCGAGCCGTCGCGCCGGATCACCGACGGCAGCGCATCGGCGAGCGCGGCCACCATCTCGGCAGTGGGAAAGTAGAGGTTGCGGGTGGAGGCGAAGTCGATGATGGCGGCCAGACCGCCATTTTATTACTTCTTCGTTTCGAGTCCCGAGACGTCGATCCTGGCGGTGTCGATTTGGACCGAGGCGACCTTGGTGCCGGCCGGAACGCGGAAGGGGAACGAGCACTTGTACTCGGGCACCGATCCGGGGTCGATGATCGCGACCGAGGTGTTGTAGGGCTTGCCCTCAGAATCGGTCAGCACCGGCTTCTTGACGACCGTTTCCTTGAAGGCCGGGGTGACTTTGAAGGCCAGCGTGACGACCGCGAATTCCTCGCCGGGCTTGGCGTTGCCGCGCACGGTGTTGCTGCCGGGCGGGCAGTCGATCAGCGCGACGTTCATCGCCCGTTCGATGCCGGTCGGGGTGATCTCGAGGCCTTTGTAGTTGGTGGATTTGCCTGCCTGCATGGCGGCGGTGGCCACCATGCAGACAGCGAAGAACACGGTTGCGGTGCAGGTGTGTTTCACAGCGTTTTCTTCATAGTGGCTGATCGGGATTGGCCAGCGTGCGCCACATGTGGGCGCTCGGGCTGTTGTCGTTGCCGAGCCCTTCCTTCGGCGACTTGAAGTGGCGGCCGATGATGTCCTGGAACGGATCGATCGAGACGACGGCCTTTGGATCGAACGCATAGAGGTCGTTGACCGTCACGAGGCGCGGCTCCATGTACCACTTGTGGTTGCGGAGCATCTTGTAGGTCGCTTCGATATGCGCCGGCGGTTTGTAGTCTTCGCCGAAGATTCGATAGTACTGGTCCGGGTATTCGTAACCGGCGTCGGAATCGGCGTAAAAGCGCAGCGTCTGGTGATAGCGGATCGCGAACGCCGACTTCTCGGGGATGTAGGGTTCGAACAGCTGTGCGCCCCACCAGCCGTGATCGGGCTTGATGAGCGACAGCACGCAGTCGTGCAGCAGGCACGCGAGGATGACCTCTTCCGACATCCCGGTCTTCAGGGCGCGCGTCGCGCTCTGCAGCACGTGATTCGCGGGCGCGAAACGCAGGCGGAAGAAATCCTGAATGGTCGGATTCTTCGGCATGGGCGTGAGCTTTTTCACGTTGCCATTATTCGAGGTGAAGAGGCTGCCGGCGCCGCGGCGGAAGTTGCGCGTTTCAATTTGCGCTTCGATCTCGGCGACGGTTGGAAACTTCTGTGGGGCGGTGCCCTGCGCAGTCGCGACCTGTTCGTCCAGGTGCTCCTCCATCCAGTGCTCGAGGGCGTCGGCCTTGGCCTCCGAATCCATCAGGCTCACGGCGGCGGTGCCTCCGAGGCTGGCGATGAAGGCTCTGCGATCGATCTCCATGGGTCCTCCTGTCAGTTACTCCGCGTTACTTTACGCCTTTTTCTTGAAGGTCTGCGAGCCATTTTTGGGCGAAGGACCGGGCGGCGTCGACGGCTGGTTTTCCAGCCCGAAACAGCATTTTCCACTCCGCGGGCCGGGCCTCGAGGGCTGGGTCTACGAACCGCCTTTTCCGGTCGCGCTCGACCAATTGGGCTGCGAAATCGATGTCTTTTGAAAGGTCCAGGAACTTGCGCAGGCGATTGGCGACCAGGGCGCGGGGGTCGGCCGGGTACACCGCATCGAGCTCTTTCATCGCGGCTTCGTGGGCGCGGACCTGGGCGACGCGCTGTTCTTTGAGCGCCGCGTCCAGCTCGGCTCTCACCTCGCCCTTTTCCATCTCGGTAAAGCGTGCGCGCATGGTGTCGAAGCCTTTTTCGAGAGTCTCGCGCTGTTCCGGTGTGACGTCGCCGAACTGCTTGCGCATGCCCTCGACCTGGACTTCGAAGTTGGCGCGCTGTTTGGCGAGCACTTCATCGGCGGTGGTGGCCGGCGGCAGCGGATCGGGGCCGTTGGCGTCGCGGTGATCGGCGTAGCGTTGGGGGAATTCCGCGCTGTCGGCGAAGGCGCGCGCCAGCGTGAGCGCAGCGTTGACGATCGCGACCCGCACCTGTGGCGAGGCGGAGGTGAAGACGTCGGCTTTGCCGGCGATCGAGACGGCGCCCGAGACGAACGAGTCGAACACGGCCTCACGCGCGCGCCCCTCAGTGATGCCGAGTTGCGCGGTGACGGCTTGCGCGCCAATTGCAGTTACCGACACCGACGCGGCCAGCCAGCCCAAAAGAACGGTGCGTCTCATGCGGTAAGAATAACCTCACCTGCCAATGCATCACTCAGAACCACAGAAACACTGAAACACCGAACACGTTTGGATCAGCCCAAAAAGACTTCTGTGCTTCCGTGATGCTGTGTTTCCGTGCAAGGCATTAATCCGCGCGGGGTGGCAGTCAATGGATCAACGCGCATCGCCGCTTGACCAGGTCGATCAGGCGCGCCGCTTAGGTTTGCTGCGAAGGGCGTTATGCGGCGATCGCCAGGATCTGCGCCCACACCTGCGCGAGGTGCTGCTCGGTCGTCAGGATGTTCCCGATGCCGACACGCATGACGACGCGCCCGCTCAGCTCGGTGTGAGTCAGGTATCCAAGGCCCGATGCGTTGATCGTTGCCACGATCTGCTGGTTCATCCGGTCAACTGCGGGGCCCGCGAGTCCCGTTGGCGCGAAACGGAAGCAGACCACCCCCATCAGGACGGGCGCGACGACCGCGAAGCGATCGTCGGCGTTCACCCAGCTTGCCCACAACTGGGCGAGGCGGCAGTGCTCGCGAATGCGCGCGGCGATGCCGTCCCGGCCGAAGGCGCTGAAAGCCATCCAGGCTTTGAGCGCACGAAATCGCCGGCCGAGCTGAAGCCCGTAGTCCATGTAGTCAACGTCGCCCGCCCCGGCGTCACCGCGGAGATACTCGGGTGTGCGGGCGAAGACAGCCCGCAGGAGCTCCGGGCGCTGCAGGTAGAGAACGCTGAAGTCGAGCGGCACGAACATCGCCTTGTGCGGGTTGACGATCACCGAGTCGGCGAGTTCGGCGCCGTCCATCACCAGGCGTTTTTCGTCGAGAATCGCGAACGCGCCGCCGTATGCGGCGTCGACGTGAAGCCACACGCCGAACTCGCGGCAGACGCCCGCGATGGCCTTGACGGGATCGACGCTGGCCGTTGAGGTCGTCCCGACAGTCGCGACAACCGCCATCGGCCGATATCCCGACTCGACATCCGCCCGCATCGCCGCCCTGAGCGCCACGACGTCGAGCTCGAATGCCGCATCGCTGGGAACCCTGACGACGTTGGTCTCCCCGAGGCCCAGCACGACCATCGCCTTCTCAATCGAGCTGTGGGCCTGGTCGGACGCGTAAACGCGATGTCTCGGCACGCCGGCGCGTCCGGCGATGCCCTGCGCTCGGACGTCTCTGCCGCAACGCTCTCGTGCGGCAGCCAGGGCGTGCAGGATGCCGATCGATGCCGTGTCGTACACGACTCCCGTGAAGGTTTCGGGCAGGGCCACCATCTGCCGAATCCAGCGCAGGACGACGGTCTCGAGCTCCGTTGCCGCGGGAGAGGTCTGCCAGGTCATCGCGCTGACGTTGAGTGCGGCGGCGACGATTTCGCCGAGCAGGGCGGGTCCGTTCGACGTGCTGCCGAAGTATCCGAGGAACGCGGGATGTCCCCAGTGCACTAGGCCCGGTACGATCGCGTCATCGAGTTGTTCGAGAAGCGTCTCGATGGGCACGCCTGCGGCTGGGGCCTCGGCGGTGAAGCGGCCGGCGATCTCGCCGGGACGGACGACAGGAGTGATGCGGCGCTCTGCGATCGACTCGCGGTAGTCGGCCACCCAGTCGGCGACGCGATGCACGTGCGCGCGGAACGCGTCGGCGGGGAGGTCACCCAATGGCAGAATGATGTCGCGCGGCATGCTCACCTACATCCTGCCGATTCGATCGGCCGTACCGATGGACGCGGAACTGGTTGGGTACTTGCGCCGGCTGGCTCGCCAGGTCGAGACCATCGTGGTCGACGGGTCGGATCCGGAAACGTTCGCCGCGCATCAGGTCCTGCTCGCCGAGGCGATGGCGGATGGCCTGCATCACCTGCCGCCCGCGCCGGAACTGGCCACCGAGATGGGCAAGGTCGGCGGAGTGCTGACCGGAGTCCGGTGCGCATCCAACGAAAAGATTGTCGTGGCGGACGAGGACGTGCGGTATGACGAGGTGTCGCTGGCTGCCGTTGCGGCGGCCCTCGATACTGCCGACGTCGTCCGTCCACAGAACTACTTCGAGCCGTTGCCCTGGCACGCGTGCTGGGACACCGGGCGTACGCTGCTGAATCGCGTCACGGGCGGCGACTGGCCTGGCACCCTGGGTGTACGGCGCGCGGCGCTGTCGGCCATTGGCGGCTATGACGGCCGCGCGATGTTCGAGAATCTCGAGCTGGTACGCACCATCGTGGCGGCCGGCGGTCGCGAAGCGACCCTCCCTGGCGTCTTCGTCGCGAGACGGCCATCGTCGGTTCGGCACTTCTGGTCGCAGCGCGTGCGCCAGGCCTATGACGAGATCGCCCGGCCGGGACGGCTCGCCGTGCAACTCGCCCTGCTGCCGCTCGCCGTGACGCTCGTGATGACCGGCCCCTGGTGGGCGCCCGCCGCCGGCGCCGCGCTCGCGATCGGGTTGGCCGAGACAGGGCGTCGGCGCGGAGGCGGGGTCCGCGTGTTTCCCGCGCGGACGTCGCTGTTCGCGCCGGTGTGGCTGGCCGAGCGCGCGGTCGCGTCGTGGCTCGCCCTCGGCGCGCGCGCGATCCTGGGCGGGGTTCCGTATCGGGGGCGGGTCCTGCGCCATGCCGCGACCCCTATGCGGGTACTGCGGGCCCGGCACGCCGCTCTGCGCGCGTCGGGCGCTCTGGCTAACTCGCATCGGGATCGCCATGAAACCGGGTCGTCATGAAAACATGTTCCGCACCCAGTTCGGGCTGAAATGCACTTCCAGCCAGCCAGGGTCGAAGGATACGTCGAGACACCGCGGATCGACGTGCACGCCAATGTCGGCGAGTTGCCGCGCCGGTGTGGCGGCAACACTGTAGGGCAGCACGAACCCGCGCATGACCGGTCCGTCGCCGTGAGATTCGACGGCGCTCAGGGCGGCCACATTCGCTGCCGCGCGCGCGCGCCAGAGGGGCAGCCATCCCAGGTCAGGTCGGTCCACGAGCGTGTCGGAGGCGGCGCCCAGGTGCTCCGCCCAAAGACGAGATCGCAGGTGCCCGGCGGAGCTGCCTTCGACGATCACGTTGACGTCGAAATTCCGCGTGTGACGGAACACACGCCGCCCTATGCCGCTGAAGTCGTCGCCGTATGAGTTGAGCGACGCGCCATCAAGGTTCGCGCTCCCGGCCGTTGCCCATACATCGTCCACGGCGACGAGCTTGCTGTGGACGAAGATCTGGTTGAGCGTGGTTCTGCCGGTGCCACGCGCCGCGGTCCACAAGGCGAACAGCCCTACGCGGGGATGCCCGGTCAGCCCCGACTCCTCGAGCCGTGCGTTCTGCCAGCGCCGGTACGCGGTGACATCGGCATTCTCATTCAAGACCGCGATGATCTCGAGCGCCGGTGCGCGCATGAGCGCGGCCGCGAGCGCCGCGGCGATAGGGCGAGAGCTGAGATACTGATGCTCGATGTAAATCAGCGATCGCGCCGCCGCGATCCCTTCAAGCAAGGCCTCGAGAATCTCCGTCGCGCCCGACGGTCGGTTCCGCAGCACGCCGCGCGGGGACGTGGAAGCGACGCGAATCCCATCGGCCCGGACGGCCGGCTGCGGCGCGACCGGCGCGTTCGGTGTCCAGAATCCGGTGAACAGTCGTTCGAGCTCGGCAACCGGGGCGCCCGTCACGCGGACCGACAGATCATGAAGCGGGCGTCCACCCAGTTCCCGCAACGGTCGACGCGCGTCCACCGGCTGATGCGTCTCATCATCCCAGTAACCGTTGACGAAGGGAGAGCCGAGCAGAAACGCCTCGTCGCCGTCCACGATCACCATCTTCGCGTGAAGCAGCCGCGGGAACGAACTCACGCCTCGGACCTCGATCGTGCCTGGACACGGCCGCGCCGCCAGCCGTTCCGTGAAGAACCGGCGGAGCGGCCGGGCGGTGTCGAGCAGGAAGGTTTCGTTCAGGACTATCCGTATATCGATCGGGCTCCGTTCGGCGGCGGCGAGCAGTGCGTCGGCCACAACTGACGCCCGGCCGGCGGGTCCGAATGCCCGGCAATCCGCGTCGAACGCGAGCTGGGTCATCCAAATCGAGCGGCGCGCGGACCCCATGGCGCACACGACGGTGTCGTACGCGATGGCGTTGTCGATCAGCCAATCGACTGTCGGGGAGCTTTCCGGCCGCGCCTCTGAGAGAGTGTCGACCGATCGAACTGGCGAAGTGTCCGCCGTAGTCCGTACCCGACGCGCCAGGGTGGCCAGAATCACTGCCATCGCGGCGCCGAGGGGCAGGATGTAGTAGATGAGCCGGAAGGCGATGAGGGCCGCCGCGAGCGTTTCACGGCCCGCGTCGCCGGAGTCTGCTGCGAGGAGCGTGAACATGGTCGCTTCGAACACACCGGCCCCTCCCGGCACCAGGCTCAGCATGCCGAGCGTGTGTGACAGGACAGCGGCGCTTATAAAGGTGAGATACGCAAAGGGCGAGGAGGAGGGAAGGAGGACGAAGAGAGTGGTCGCTGTGAGACACCAGTCAAGCGCCGACACTCCGATCTGAGCGGCAATGATGGCCGGCGACAGGTTCCTGGCGAGCACGCTCCAAGACAGCCATGAAAGCACAATCAGCGCCAGCACGACGCCGAGCGGTCGAGCGGGAAGATAGAATGCGCCGATCCGCGGCACGACACCGGAGAGCAAGATTCCGGATCCCAGGGACAGCAGTCCAAGCAGGATCGCGACGGTTACGTATGCCGTAATCCTTGCCACGGCGATAGGGCTCAGGCGGCCAGCGTATGCCCGCATCCGCAGGGCCGTGCCTGTCAACAGCGATACGCCGGCCGATTGGCTGACGGCGTGAGCGATGAAGGCCGTGCCGAGCGCGTCCCGCCGCGGGATCCAGATCGTGCCGCCGATTGAGCGGAGGGCCAGGATCTCGATCACGCCGAGGAGCAAGAAGCTGCCGGCTGTGAAGCCGATGGCGAGCCCGAGTTGCGGCCAGCGGTAGCCATGAAGTAACGGTCCGAGCTCCGACCAGTCGATGGAGCCCGCCTGACGCCAGATCGCGGCACCCGCTATGGTCAGGAACGTCAGGCGTACTGCGCGCGCATACACGGCTTAGGCTGGTTTGGCCTGAACCGTCACCTTGTTGCCGCGGATCTTGGTAGTCCGCAGCGCCGCGATGATTTTGTCCGACAGCTCCGCTGGCACTTCGACGAGGGAATAATCGTCGTGGATCTTGATCGCGCCAATCGCGCTCGAGCTGATCTTGGCCTCTCCGGCGATGGCACCCACGAGGTCGGCCGGACGAATGCTCTCGTCTTTTCCCACGCTCAAGCGCAGCAGCATCATCGGCCCGGTTTGGCGCGGCCGGGGCGAGCGGTCTTCCCGTGGGTTGCGCGGACCGCGGTCGTCGCGACCCTGCCGCGGGGCATCTTCCCGGCTTTCGTCGACTTCACCGTCAGCCGTGCCCTTGTCGAATGCGTCGTGGATCATCTTCACGGCCGCCGCGGCCACATCGAGGATGTCGAAGTCCTGCACCAGCGACTCGACGATCTCGCGCACTTCGTCCAGGCCGCCTTCGGCCAGCTGCTCACGTAAGGTTTCTTTGGTCGCCTCGAGCCGCCGCTTCTTGAGGTCGGCCTCGGTTGGCAGGTTGAGGATTTCGATCTTCTGCTTGGTGAGCGCCTCGACGAACTTGAGAAAACGATGCTCTCTCGGGTTGGCCAGCGTGATCGCCATGCCCTCGCGGCCGATCCGGCCGGTGCGGCCGATGCGGTGCACGTAGACTTCGGGCGCGGTCGGCAGGTCGAAGTTGATCACGTGCGACACGTGATCGATGTCGAGCCCGCGGGCGGCGACGTCGGTCGCCACGAGAATATCGGCCTGTTCGCTCCTGAACAGCTGCATGACGCGATCGCGCTGCTTCTGCACCATGCCGCCGTGCAACGCCTGCGCGCCATAGCCGTGCGCATTCAGGTTGTCGGTGAGCTCATCGACCTCGATGCGGGTCCGGCAAAACACGATCGCCGACTTCGGCCCTTCGAAATCGAGAATGCGCCCGAGGGCCGTCATCTTCTGCCCGCGCCCGACGATGTAGGCGACCTGGCGGACGAGCGGCATCTTGCCGGCGGCGAGCTTTTCTTTTGCGATGGTGACGCGCTTCGGCGTTTTGAGGTGCCGGCCGGCGATGGCCGCGATGCGCGGCGCCAGTGTCGCCGCGAAGAGCGCGGTCTGGCGCGTGTCCGGCGTCTCGGCGACGATGAGGTCGATGTCTTCGGCGAAGCCCATGTCGAGCATCTCGTCGGCTTCGTCGAGCACGAGCACCTCGACGGTGCTGAGGTCGAGCGTCTTTCTGCGCAGATGATCGAGCACACGGCCCGGCGTGCCGACGACGACTTCGGCGCCGCGGCGCAGCGCGCGGATCTGGTGATCCATCGGAGCGCCGCCGTAGACGGGCACGACGTTCAGGTTCGAGCCCTTCGCGTACTTGTGGAGCGCCTCGGCGACCTGCATCGCCAGCTCGCGCGTCGGCACCAGCACGAGGGCACGCGCCCGGCCGCGATTGGTCTTCAAGTCGCGCAGCAGCCGATCGAGCAGCGGCAGCGCGAACGCGGCGGTCTTGCCGGTCCCGGTCGCGGCCTGGCCGAGCATGTCGCTGCCTGAGAGCAGCACCGGAATCGCTTCGCGTTGAATGGGTGTGGGTTCTTCGTAGCCGAGCGCCGTGACGGCGGAAACCAGCGAGTCCGCGAGGCCGAGCGACGCAAAGCCGGAGGCATCACCGGCGGGTGGAGTCTTCATGAAAATCGATCTTTGTCTTTTTAAGAGGCCTTGCGACCGTTATTCGTGCTTGCAGTTTGCCTCGAGCCAATCCGCGTAGCCGGATTCGCTCAGGATGCCGGACGCAAGGGCGACCGTTTGTTGAACAACTGATTCTTCAGTTGCGGTTAGTTGCCATCCGTTGATCTCGAGAAAGGTGGCGGCCATCATGAACCCCGTCCGTTTATTGCCGTCGAGAAACGGATGGTTTTTTACGATCCCAGTCGCATAGCTTGCCGCCATTTCCGGCAACGATTTCGAACCGTAGGCAAAACGATTCTGTGGCTTTGCGAGCGCCGACAGAAGCATGCCTTCATCGCGGACTCCAGCGAGACCGCCATGTTGGGACATCATCATTTCGTGAATGCCGAGGCAGTCGTCCCGATTGAGCCAAACCGGCTCATTCATTTCGCCAGTTCGCGCAGCGCGTTTCGGTATCTGCGGCTGAGGCCTTCAGCCTTGGCCATCTTGTCGGCAAACGTGGGATCGGAGGCGGTCAGGCGAAATGAGCCATCCGCTCCGTCGGTCAGGAACAGCACGTCGCCCTCACTGGCGTTCAGCCGCGCCAGTGCTTCTTTCGGTAGAACGACACCGACCGAGTTGCCGATCTTACGAAGCTTGAGTTCGACGACCATGGATCCTATTGTATCAACAAATGTTATAACAGCCTAGACCGCAGAATCTGGCCGGTCCTGTCGACCCGATCACTCGTTCCTGAGCGCGACGATGGGATCAACAGTCGTTGCGCGGCGGGCGGGTAAGTAGCTCGCGACAAAAGCGATTACGGTCAGAAAGATCGCCACACCACCGAAGCTGATCGGATCCGTCGGCGTCACGTTGTAGAGCAACGATGCGATCACGCGGGTGATGCCGAATGCGCCCGCGACGCCAACCAGCACGCCGATCATGGCGAGCGTGACACCCTGGCGCACGACCAACCGCAGCACATCGGCACGCTGCGCGCCGAGCGCGATTCGCACGCCCATCTCCTGCGTGCGCTGCGACACCGAGAACGAGAGCACGCCGTAGACGCCGATGCCGGCGAGAAACAGCGCCGCGGCGCCGAAGATCCCGAACATGAAGCCGAAGAGGCGAAACTGCCAGAAGCCCGATCGCCGCAGGTCTTCCATCGTCCGCACGTTGAAGATCGGCAGCGCCGGATCCGACGCGCGAATCTCCGAGCGGATTGCCGCAGTGAGCCCGGCGGGAACCGCCGCGGTCCGCACCACCACGCCGATATTGGCGAACGAGCTGAATTGATACGGCACGTACGCCATCGGCTGCGGCGGCGTGTCGTTATCCATCTGGAATTGCTGGATGTCCGGCGCCACGCCGATCACCGTGAACCACTCGGCAGGCTCGGTGGCGGTCAGCCGGAAGCGCGCGCCCACCGGATCCGCATTCGGCCACAGTTTGTTCGCCATCGTGTTGTTGATCACCGACACGGCGGCCTTGCCCGCTCCCTCCGCATCGGTGAAGTCGCGGCCCTTCAACATCGCAAGACCCATCGTCTTCTGCAGATGCGGCGTCACGCCGATGAAGCTGATGAACGGCTCTTCGCCTTTCGGCATGGGACGGCCATCCACGATCGCGTTGCCGCCACCGCCGCCGGCATCAAGCGGAATGAAGTTTGATGCGTACGCCGACTGCACTCCCGGCAGCCCTTCAATCCGCCGCACGATATCCTCGACGCGCTGAGACTTCCGCTCTTCCGCCTCGTAAGCGTCGCCGGTCATATAAAAGCGGAGCGTCAACAGTCGCGATGTATCGAACCCGGGGCTGGCGCTCTGCATGTTGAGATAGCTGCGCACGAACAACGACGCGCCAACCAGCAGCACCAGCGAAAGGGCCACTTCGGCAATGACCAGGGCATTGCGAAGGCGGGCCCGGCGACCGCTCTGGCCGGAGCCGCGTGCTCCGTCCCTGAGAACTTCCTGGATGTTCAGGCGGCCCGCCTGCAATGCCGGTGCGAGTCCGAAGACCAGGCCGGTCAGCGCTGAGATCGCGATCGTGTAAGCGATGACGCGACCGTCGATCTCCCAGTGGATGTAATAGGGCACGTTACCAGGAGGGACTGCGCCGTCGAGCAGCCACACGCCGAGGTACCCGATGGCACTGCCGCGCGGAGCCGACGCAAGACCGAGCAGCACGCACTCAGTCAGCAACTGCCTCACCATGCGGGCGCGGCCGGCGCCGAGCGCGGCCCTGACCGAGAACTCGCGCTGCCGCCCCGATGCGCGCGCCAGCATCAGGTTGGCGACATTCGCGCACGCGATCAGTAACACCAGCGTCACCGCGCCCATCATCGTCAGCAACACCAGCCGCACGTCGTCGGGGATAAACTCGTCGGGCATCGGCCGCGCGATCGCGCTCCACCCCTCGCTCGTCGTTGGGTACTGCGCCGCGGTGGTCGCCGCCATCGATGCCATGTCGGCGCGCGCGCGAGCCAGATCCACGCCGGGCTTCATGCGGCCGAATGCGAACAGATAGCGGCTGGTCCGCGGATTCTTTTCTGCGATCGGCGCCAGGGGAATCCACACCTTCTGGTTCTCAGGGAAACTGAAGTTCGGCGGCATCACGCCGACGACGGTGTGAGGGCGTCCGTTGACGGTGACGGCGCGGCCGATGATGCCGCGATCGGCGTTGTATCGGCGGCCCCAGACGTCGTCGCTGAGAATCACGACGGGCTCGGCGCCGGCCCGATCGTCTTGCTGATTGAAGTGCCGCCCGAGCGCCGGAGGCACGCCGAGCATGGGAAACAAGTCCCAGGTGGTCGTCGCACCCTGAAAACGTTCCGGTTCGCCGGTGCCGTCAGACAGCGCGATGCTGAGGCCCGACACCGCGGTCATCGATGAGAACGCCGTGGTCTGCCGCTTCCAGTCTTGAAGATCCTGATACGAGACCCCGGCCTCGCGCACGCCGCCGCGCTCGAACGTCTCGTTGAGCACGACAAGGCGGTCGGCCTCGGCGAACGGGAGCGATTGGATCAGGACGCCGTCGATCACGGCGAAGAGCGTGGCGTTGATGCCGATGCCCAGCGCCAGGCACAACACGACGATCACGGTGACCCCGCGGTCGATCACGAGGCTGCGGATGGCGTAATTGATGTCTTGAAGGAGCATGGCACCTACTTATACGGCGGGGTGCCCGCAGACGTTCGTGTTGGCGCCTATTTCCGGTCCACCACGACCTTGCCATCCTTCATGACCCACCGCACGCCGGTGAAGAGGGTGTCGAGGTTCGCGAGGGGGTCGCCGTCGACGGCGACAAGATCGGCCAGGAAGCCGGGCGCCACCTGGCCCAGCTTGTCTTGCATTCCCAGCAGCGCCGCTGCCGTCGTCGTTGCGCTGGCCAGAGCCTGGGTGTTGGTCAAACCGGCCTTGACCAGCCAGCCAAGCTCGCGGGTGTTCTGCCCGAACATCGAATAGACCGCGTCCGATCCCATCCCGATTCTCACGCCGGCCTTGACCGCGCGCCGCACCGACTCGAGGTTGCGCTCGATGTAATCCTTCAGCGCGGCGTCCGAGCCTGGCGCGAAGCCGTACTCGGCTTGCGCGTCGATGTAATAGCGATTGTGATCGACCGTCGGCACCCACACGGTGCCGCGCCTGACCATCTCGGCGAGCGTTTCGTCGTCGACATCGGCGCCATGCTCGATCGAATCGGCTCCGGCGCGAACGGCGTCTCGCACGCCGGTCGGGCCGTAGGAATGGATCGCGACCTTCTTGCCGAGCGCGTGGGCCGCGTCGACGATCGCCTTCATCTCGTCGAAGGTCACGGTCTGCGTGCCGTCGACGTTTTCGAAACCGCCACGCGACCCGAACACCTTGATCCAGTCCACGCCCGCCGTCACGCGATCTTCGACGAGCTTCTTCATGGCTTCCGGATCGGGCGGCTGGCCTTGACGAGCCGACAGTCCCGGACCGGACGCGAGAATGCGCGGGCCAACCATCGCGCCGGATGCAACGAGCTCGCGCATCGCGAGGTCCATGTCGCTGCCGGCATTGAGGTCGCGCACCGTCGTTACGCCGGTCTCGAGCGTGCGGCGGGCATTGTCTTGAGCGAGAAACACCGTAACCGCCGGCAGGCGCCGTTGCCCGCGCGGGCGCGTGCCGGGCGCGCGGTCCCAGTAATACGTGATGTGCGTATGCAGGTCGATCAGCCCCGGCAGGCCGGTGTATCTGCGAAGGTCAACGACACTCGCGCCGTTCGGCACTGCCCCCGTTCCGCTTCCAACGGAGACGATGCGATCGCCCGCGACGACGACTACCGCATCGGTCACGACCTTCGTGCCGTCCCAGAGACGGCCGAAGCGTACGACGCGGGTCTGCGCCTCGGCCGGCAGGGCAGTTGCGGTTAGCGTCAATACCAGTAGGCCGATGTTGAATCGCAGCACGTTGACCTCGCCTTTAGTCCGGCACCGCGGCCCGTTTCATCATCGTCTCCAGCTGCCCAAGCCTTTCATTGTGCCCGAGCAACGACAATACGTCACCCGCCTGGATGACATCGTCGGGACCTGGAGCGATGTTCGCGAGCGTTGCCAGTCCATTTTTCGGAATGTGTTTGATTGCGATGGTCGTCAGGCCGAACCGCGCCCGCAGACCGATCTCGCGCAACGTTTTGCCGACGAATTCCTGTGGCGCGGGCACTTCGACTATCGAGAAGTCGCTCGACAGCTCGATGTAGTCGAGGACATTCGGCATCACGAGCCCGTGTGCGACGCGGACTGCCATCTCACGTTCAGGAAATACTACACGCGATACGCCGAGCTTCTCGAGAATGCGTCCATGGAGGGCGGTTACCGCCTTCGCGACGATCTGCTTGATGCCGATCTCCTGTAACAGCGTCACCACGAGCAGGCTGCTCTCGATGTTTTCGCCGATCGAGACGACCGCGACATCGACATCATTAAGGCCGGCGGCACGCAGCGCTTTCTCGTCGGTCGCGTCGAGCTGCAGCGCGAGCGAGATGAGGTCGGCGACCGCGCGCACCTTGTCTTCGTCGCCATCGACGCCGGTCACGTCGTGACCGAGCTGAGCCAGCGTCGTGGCCATCGCCGCACCGAAGCGGCCGAGGCCGATTACGCCGAACGTACGTTTAGCCAATCAGGACCTTCCCCTCTGGATAGCGGATCTTCGCTCTCAGAGCCGCGCGTTGCGCCAGCGCCACCGCCAGGGTGAGCGGTCCTACCCGACCGGTGAACATCATCAGCGCCAGCATGACCTTGCCGACGGGTGTGAAGAATGCCACCAGACTGACCGGCTGTCCCGATTCACCCATGGATAACCCCACGGTGCCAAATGCCGACGTCGTCTCGAAGAGCGTCGCCATCAAATCCCGCCCTTCCGAAAGGAGCACCACACCCGCGACGGCATTCAGTGCAAGAAACCCGATCAGGCAGACGAAAAACGCCTTGCCCACAGTGTCCTGTGAAACGCGGCGCTTGAACATCGTCGTTTCCGGATTGCCGCGGACCGTGGCCCATAGCGCAGCGATGGTGATGCTGAACGTCGTGGTCTTGACGCCGCCCCCGGTGCTTCCCGGCGATGCGCCAATGAACATGAGCGCCATCGTCACAAACAATCCGGCTTGCGTCATGGCGCCGATGTCGATGGTGTTGAAGCCGGCCGTGCGCGCCGTGACGCTTTGGAAGGAGGCAGCGAGCACGCGCTCACCCCAGGGCAACGCGCCGAGCGTGCGAGCATTCGAGCCCTCCAGCGTCAGGACTGCGACCGTGCCAACGATGAAGAGCACGAACGAAGCCGCGAGGACGACCTTGGTGTGAATTGAGAGTTTGAGATGTTTCGTTCGCACGCGCAACAGTTCGGTGAGTACGATAAACCCGAGGCCGCCGGCAGTGATCAGTGCCATCACTACAAGATTCACTACGATGTCGGCGCGCCAGCGAACCAGGTTGTCGCTCCATAACGAGAAGCCCGCGTTGTTGAACGCGGACACCGAATGGAACAGGCCCAACCACAGTGCCGAGGGCCCGTACTCCGGCCACCATCGCGCTGCCAGGATCGCGGCACCCGTCAACTCGAAGGCGAGCGTGAGTTTGAGAACGACACCCGCAAAGCGTATCAGCCCTTCGAGATTGTCCACGTTCAACGCCTCCTGTAGCGTCAGGCGCTCGTGCAGCGAGATGTGTCGGCCAATCGCAGAGGCCAGAACGGTGGAGACCGTCATGTAGCCAAGACCGCCAATTTGAATCAGCAGCAAGATGAGCACGTGGCCAACGGTCGAGAATGCTGTTGGCGTATCGACGACAACCAGGCCGGTGACACAGATCGCGGAGGTCGCAGTGAATACGGCGTCGAGGAAGGAAATGTCGTGCCCAGGCGCCGCAGCGAACGGCAACGAGAGTAGTGCCCCCCCGAGCAACAACAACGCCGCGAAAGATGCGGCGATCAGTCGAGGCGCCGACAGGGCTCTGCGCCGCACCGTCATGACCGTCAAGCTTACGACGGAACGAACTGACGGCGTACGGATGCACTGAAAATAGAAGGTCAGTTCAGGAGAAACTCGTCAGCGAAGCAACGCAAACACTCTCGTCGGGCCGCCGCTGCCGCCGGCCAGGTTGATTGGGGCGACGACGAGCGTGAATCCTCGTGGCGGAAGCGACGTCAGGCGGGCCGCGTTCTCGATGTGAAACACATTCAACCGCATCGTCAGGTTATGGGTCTCGAATTTCGCCGACGGTCCGTAATCCACGCTCGGGGTGTCGATCCCCAGGCCGACGACCTTGCGATCGCGCGCGAGATACGCCGCGGCGTCCGGATGGATGCCGGGAAAATGCTTCACGCCGTCACGATCGTTCATGTATTTCTTCTGGTCGGGCCAGCGCACATCCCAACCAGTGGCGAACAGCACGATCGCCCCCTCCGGGATCGCGCCGCTTCTTGCCTCGAACGCCTTCACGTCGTCGACGGTGATCTGGTAGTCCTCGGGTTTCCCCGTCACGGTGATGCAAATGCCGGGACGCACGAGGCGATCGACCGGGATCTTGTCGACGGTCCACGCGCCGCCGAAGTGGGCGGGCGCATCGAGGTGAGTGCCGAAGTGTTCGTCGGAGCTGAACGTGCCGCCGGCATAACCGCCGCCATCGGTGCCTTTGCGTTGAAACACGCGACTGCCATCCCAGCTTGGATCCGTGACGGCCAGAGGGTGGCCAAGGTCAATGACGCGTTGCGCCAGCACCGGCGCGGCCGCGCCGATCGCGACGGCGAACGCGAGTAAGCGAATGAAGTGACGAGCGCCCATGGCGCCTACTGTAATCCCAAGCGGAACTAAAGTTCCGCTCTACACAGAAGGCGGGACTAAAGTCCCGCCTCTACATCGCCTCTACTCGACTCGCAATGCGACGATCGGGTCAACCTCGGTCGCGCGACGAGCGGGCAGGTACGACGCCACCGTGGCGACCAGTGCAAACGCGGTCCCGACGAGCGCGAACGTGATCGCATCGAGCGGCTCGATCCCAAACAGCATGCCCTGCAGGTAGCGGGCTCCCGCCGCGGCGCCGGCCATGCCGATGACGATGCCGATGAGCGCAAGCGCGACGCCTTTGCGGAACACCAGGGCCAGCACCTGACCGCGCTTGGCGCCGAGCGCCATGCGGATCCCAATCTCCTGCGTGCGCTGGATCACGGCGTAGGCCAGCACACCATAAATACCGATCACGGCCAGAAGGCCCGCCACACCGGCGAAAACCCCGAGCAGCACGGCATAGAACCGTTGTCGCGCGACGGAATTCGACACCAGTGTCGCCATTGGCACGATCGCGTCGATCCCGACGTTCGGATCCAGGGCATTGACTGTTTGCCGCACCATCGGGATGGCGCCCGCCGGATCGCCGGTGGTGCGCACGCCGAACGACAGAAACCCCAAGGCCAGTTGTTCGACCATCGGCGTCGGGGCGCCACGGCGCACTTGAGCGGCGATCACCTGCCGATAGTCCATGAAGATTTCGCTGTAGGGAGCACGGGCGATCGACCCCTGCCGCACATCCTCGACCACGCCGACGATTGTCACTTGCAGCGGATCGCCCCGGCCGCCGTGCCACTCCAGGTACGACCCGATGGGATTCGCCGCACCAAACAGCTGCCGCACGACCGATTGATTGATGACCGCCGCAGGCGGGGCGGTGGCCGAGTCCTGCCCATCCAGGCCGCGGCCCTCGAGCAGCCGTACACCCATCGCCTCGAGGTAACCCTGGCTCACGGACTTCAATCGCGGCTTCGACAGGTCGAACTGCAACTCCTCCCGGGTGCGGCCAGGAGGCACCCATGTGCCGACGGTGTCTTCGATGCCAAGCAGGATGCCGGCGTATGCAAACCCCGCGGCCTCGATGCCCGGTGTGCGGCGCAAGCGCGCCAGCAAGGTCTCGATCGTTTCAGTCTTCCGAGCCGTCGAATACTCCGGCGGCAGGACAAGCTGAAAGGCCAGCGCCCTGGCCGCGTCGTAGCCCTTGTCGACCTGCGACAGCTTCAGAAAGCTGTGGGCGAGCAGGCCCGCGCCCACGAGCAACACCGTAGCCATCACCAGTTGACCGACGACAAGTGCCATGCGCATGCGCACCTCGCGCCGCGAGCGGCCGGCGCCGCGCGAGCCCATCGCCTGGAGGTGATTGGTCCGCGACAAGTGCAATGCCGGCAACACGCCGAAGACGATGCTCGTGGCTGCAGCGAGGGTCAGCGCGATGGCCAGCACTCGCCAGTCGACGATGACTTCATTCGCGCGCGGAAGAATCGTTTGGCCGAAGACGAGACGGAAGATGCCGTCAGCGTGAACGGTGGCCAGATTCTTGACGAGCGCGACTCCGGCGGCGCCCACGACCGCGCCCAGCACGCCGCCCACCAGCGACAGCACCGCACACTCGGCAAGGATTTGCCGGACGATTCGGCCACGGCTTGCACCGATCGCAAGCCGGACGGCGATTTCACGCTGACGTGCGCTGCCACGCGCCAGCAACAGGTTCGCGACGTTGGCGCAGACGATCAGCAGCAACACCGCCACCGCGGTGAGCAAGACCCGCAACGCCGGCTTGAGCGGCC
>JANOZI010000960.1:0-5505 GCA_031429375.1 Acidobacteriota bacterium
CAGGAGCGAGCGTAGCGAGCGACTCCCACGCGGCCAGAAATCTCGGCCGCGCCCCTTTGGGCCTCCGCCCAAGTTGCAGAAAAAACACAACTTATAGCGTTCTGTCCTTGACAGGACCCCAACCGCTTCGTAAAATGGCCCGGAATTTCGCGATTGATTCGTCCCGCCTGTTGCTGATTTTTGCGCCCGCTGCTTGACCGCCGCCCGGTGGTCTGCATGGGCAAATGCCGACGGTCCCAGCCGATTGGCGCACCACGGACAGGCCGCAAGGCTGTCTTACAGGAGGGAGCCGTCCTATGGATGATGTCGTAAACCGGTTCGCGCGAGAACTGGCCGACTCCATTGCCGCCGCCGTTGCCGAGAGCGCGGAAGTCGAGGCGTGCCGCGAGCGCGCCCGCGCTGCCGGCTATGAAATGAAGGTCAATCTGGAGGCTGTCGTGGGGTTTGTCAATCGCGGGCAACCGCAGGTCGAAGGCGCCACGCTCCCCGCCACCGTGCCTGCGACGTCCAGGGCGCTGGTCCCCCGCAAACCGTTCGACATGACCGTGAACGATCGGCGGTTTCTCCGTTCGCTCCGCATCGCAGCGGAAGAGGCCAAGGTCGAAGAAACGAACTAGCTATCTGGGGATCAGGGGTCAGCCTGACGCGCTGATCCCTGATTCCTGATCCCCAATCCCTGACCCCCGGGCCCGGATCCTTGCTTCGCCACCGCCTCAGCGGCCCGCCGGGCCACATCTGGATCGCCTAAGTAGCGGCTTCGGAGCGGCCTCAAATCCGAATCCAGTTCATAGACCAGCGGAATGCCCGTCGGGATGTTCAGCTCGACGATGTCGGCGTCTGACACCTGATCGAGGTACTTCACCAGCGCGCGCAGCGAGTTGCCGTGCGCCACGATCGCGACCCTCCGGCCGGTCGAAATCGCCGGCGCGATCGCCTCGTGCCAGTAAGGCAGGAAGCGGGCCACGGTGTCTTTGAGCGATTCGGTCAGCGGCAGCTCCGCCGGTGACAGGTCCTGGTAGCGCGGATCGCGGCCGGGGTGGCGCGGATCATCCGGCGTGAGCGGAGGGGGCGGAATATCGTACGAGCGCCGCCAGATCTTGACCTGCGCCTCACCGTGCCTGGCCGTGGTTTCGCTCTTGTTCAATCCTTGAAGGGCGCCGTAGTGCCGTTCGTTCAGCCGCCAGCTTCGCTGTACTGGCAACCACAGCTGGTCGAGCTCGTCGAGCGCGATGTTGCAAGTGCGGATCGCGCGCTTCAACAGCGAGGTGAAGGTGAGGTCAAAGAAGAAGCCCTCGTGCTTCAGCAACTGGCCCGCCGCGCGCGCCTCTTCACGGCCCTTGTCGCTCAAGTCGACATCGGTCCACCCGGTGAAGCGGTTCTCTTTGTTCCAGGTCGATTCGCCGTGGCGCAGCAGAACGAGTTTGTGCATAGGAGAAATACATTCACAGAAATACAGAAACACAGGAGCACCGAGACATAACCAAAAATACTTCTGTGTTTCCGTGGTTCTGTGTTTCCGTGTGATGCATTAACGCAGCTGCTTGATTGCAGATCGTCCAGCGTACTTGGCTCCGCTACCAAGCTCCTCTTCGATTCTCAGCAGCTGATTGTATTTCGCCACCCGGTCGCTGCGCGATGCCGAGCCGGTCTTGATTTGCCCGGCGGACGTGCCGACTGCGAGGTCGGCGATGGTCGAGTCTTCGGTTTCGCCGGAGCGGTGCGACGCGACGCACCGGTACCCGGCCGCGGCCGCAATCGCCATGGCGTCCAGCGTTTCCGTGACGGTGCCGATCTGGTTCACCTTCACGAGCAGTGCGTTGCCGACGCCTTCCGCGATTCCTTTCTTCAGGATCTCAGGATTGGTGACGAACACGTCGTCTCCCACCAGTTGAACGCGATCGCCGAGCGCCTTGGTCAACAGCTTCCAACCGTGCCAGTCTTGCTCGGCGCAGCCGTCTTCGATCGAGATGATCGGGTACTGCCGGCACCAGTCGACATAGAGATCGACCATGCCCTGTGAATCTCGTGCGGGCTCGCCTGATTTCTTGAACTCGTAGTGGCCTGCCCTGAGCGAAGCCGACTCCGCTGGCGGAGCCGACTGAGTCGAATGGGTGGACCAGAACTCACTCGCGGCGACGTCAAGCGCGAGAAACACGTTCTCGCCGGCCTTCGCGCCCGCCTTGCCGACCGCTTCGAGTACCAGCTCGAGCGCCTCGCGGTTCGACTTGAGGCTGGGCGCGAATCCGCCTTCGTCGCCCACTCCTGTCGCCAGCCCTTTTTTCTTCAGGATCGAACGCAGCGCGTGAAAAATCTCCGTGCCGGCCCGAAGCCCCTCGCTGAACGAGGAAAACCCGAGCGGCATCACCATGAATTCCTGGAAGTCGACGTTCGAATCCGCGTGCGCGCCACCGTTGAGGATGTTCATCATCGGCACCGGCAGCACATAGCCCGAGGTGTTGCCCGCAATATCGGCGATGTGCGCGTAGAGCGGCTTGCCGGCTTGCGCGGCATCGGCTTTGAGCGCGGCCATCGAGACCCCGAGCACCGCGTTGGCGCCGAGCCGGCTCTTGGTGGCCGTGCCGTCGAGCGCGATCATCGCCTCGTCCAGGCTGCGCTGCGTAAACGGCTTGCCCTTGACGGCCGCCGCCAGCTCGCCGTTGACGTTCGAGACCGCCGTGCGGACGCCTTTTCCGAGATAACGCGCGGCGTCGCCGTCACGCAGCTCGAGCGCTTCACGCTCGCCGGTCGAAGCGCCCGACGGAACGCTGGCGCGTCCCCGCGCCCCGCCCTCCAGCACGACGTCGACTTCGACGGTGGGATTGCCGCGCGAATCCAGTATCTCCCGGCCCTTGACCTCAGATATTTTCATAGATGCGCTGAGCCCTGATCCCTGATCTATCCCCGTCGATCCGCTTCGGCCTCGAGCTCCAGCGCCTCTTCGGAGATCGGCCCGACGTACGGCTCGTCTCCAGGCGCGACCACGACCACGCCGCCTTCTGAAACCGTGTGGCGCCGCTTGTCTTCGTCGGCGTTGTAGCCAATCGTCGCGCCGCGCGGGATGTCGACGTCGCGATCGACGATGGCCCCGCGAATGCGGGCGTGCCGGCCGACCCGCACCCCCGGCATCAGGATGGCGTCGTCGATGGTGCAGAAGCTGTGCACCCGCACGTTCGGGCACAGGATGCTGCCGCGGATGCGGCTGCCCGACACGATGCAGCCTTGCGAGATCAGGGAGTCTTGCGCTTCGCCGCGCCGCCCCTCTTCGGCAAACACGAACTTCGCCGGCGGCGCCTGGGGCATATAGGTCCGCAGCGGCCACTCCGGGTCGTACATGTTGAACTCGGGATTGACGTGGCACAGGTCCATCTGCGCCTCGTAGTACGCATCGAGCGTGCCGATGTCGCGCCAGTACTTCGCGGTCTTCTTGTTCTCGTCGTAGAAGGGGTAGGCGTAGGTCCGCCCCTCGCCGATCAACGCCGGGATGATGTTCTTGCCGAAGTCGTGATGGCTATCCGGGTTCGCGGCGTCGGCTTTGAGCGCCTTGATCAGCACCTCGCTGTCGAACACGTAAATGCCCATCGAGGCCAGCGCCATGTTCGGCTGCCCCGGCATGCCCGGCGGGTTGCGCGGTTTCTCCAGGAACCCGGTGACGCGATCGGTTTCGTCCACCGCCACGATGCCGAAGCGCTTGCCGTCCTCGATCGGCACTTCGATTGCCGCCAGCGTCACGTCGGCGGCCTGATCGAGATGGAACCGCAGCATCTTCTGGTAGTCCATCTTGTAAACGTGATCGCCGGCGAGCACCACGACGTACTTCGGTTGTTCGCGGACGATGGAGTAGAGGTTCTGGTAGACGGCATCGGCGGTGCCTTGGTACCACTGTTCGCCGACGCGCTTTTGCGGCGGCAGGATCTCGATGAACTCGCCGAGCTCTTCCGACACGATCGTCCATCCCTGCCGGATGTGACGGCTGAGCGAGAGCGATTTGTACTGCGTGGCGATGAAGATGTGGCGGAGCCCCGAGTTGATGCAGTTGCTCAACACGAAGTCGATGATCCGGTAAGGCCCGCCGAAATAGACCGCCGGCTTGGCGCGGTCTCGCGTGAGCGGAGCGAGCCGTTCGCCCGCTCCACCCGCCAGTACGATTACAAGGACGTCGTCGCGAAGCATGGAGGGTAGCCTCAAACGATATCACCGCGGCCGGCGATTCGCGTGTAAACCTCTACTATAACAATCAGTTAGACGCGTTTGACTTGCTCCGTCCGGCACTCGTACAATTCAGCGATCGACAGAGGGAGGGCGCGCGTCAGCGGGCCTCCCGTTTGAGGCTGTTTCAGGGGGAACTGATGATGGTTATTCGGCGTGCAATGGCCGTGGCAGTCGCACTGGTGGTTTCGGCGTCGTTGGCCGTAGCACAGCAGGCTCCCGCGAAGAAGGATGAAAAGAAGCGCAGCAAGCAGGAGCAGCAGGAGATCGAGCAGGTAGTCAAGCTCGTTGACGGCGTCATGGCCGGCCAGCCGGCTCCGTCCGACGTCACGATGTCGATCGAACCGTTCTTCATGAAGTCGCAGGAAGCGCGCACCTTCGTGCCATTCGTCTTGAATATCAACAATGCGCCCAAGACGGACGCGGCGTTATACGTGCGGGTCGTCAATCCCGCCGCGGTCCCCGACCCCAAGGCCAAGAAGGTCGAGTATCCCTGGGACGACATTCACTTCGTGCCGGCCGCGCAGCTGTCGGGCGACAAGGTGTTGCTGAACCGAGTGTTCATGGCGACCGCCGGCACTTACGACGTTTACATCGCGTTCAAAGAGCGGCTGCCCGAGAAGGCGCCCAAGAACGCCGTGCCGAAGATGGGCGTGCTCAAAACACAAATCACCGTGCCCGACTTTTATAACGCCGAGCTCAACACCAGCACCATTCTGGTCGCCGACAAGGTCAACATGCTGACGGCGCCGATCGGGTTGGAAGAAGCCCGCGAGCGGCCGTTCGTCTTCGGGCTGCAGGAACTGCTGCCCGCCGTCGACATGGAATTCAAGAAGGCCGAAGAGCTGGCGATCTTTTTCCAGGTCTACAACGCCGGTCTCGACCCGGCCGGCAAGCCCAACCTGACGATGGATTACGAGTTCCACAAGACCGAGGGCGGGGCGGAGAAATTCTTCAACAAGACCAGCCCGCAGACGGTCAACGCCACTAACCTCCCGCCGCAGTTCGACCCGGTCAAATTCCCGGTCCCCGGCGGCATTTCCGTCCCGCTGACCTCGTTTACGGAAGGGCAGTATCGGCTGAACATCAAGATCACCGATAAGGCCGCCAATAAGACGCTGACCCGCGACGTGAAATTTACAGTCAAGGGGTAGGCAGGAAGCGTAGACTCAGAGATACGGCCAACCCGCCTCCGCAGCGCCAGGAGGCGGTTGGGAATTTAATTATGGGCACCCCCAATCGCCTGTTCGCATCGGCGTTGATGCTTGGCTTTGCGGCGTTGCACTCGACCCCTGCCCC
>JANOZI010000961.1:0-5517 GCA_031429375.1 Acidobacteriota bacterium
GAATCCGCGATCCTCGAGGCCCTTGGTGATTCCCGTGAGAGGACCGATGTAGGGAGATGGTGTCGAGGCCTGGGCGCCGATCGGCAGCGCACGCAACGCCGGGGCTGCAGCGAGCATCCGCGCCAGTTCACGCCGAGTCACTTTTCTCATGCCCGGCAGTATACGGCCGGGCATCGGCGATGTCCCATGGTGCTCGCTTGACGGTCAGGCTGGCGGGCCGCGCCGGCCTGGTATCCAAAGGAGCACATCTTGGAACACAATCCTCTCCGGAGGTGGCATGACGCAAGGCCCGGAAAACGTACAGGCTGGCGAGGTTGCCCTGCCATCAATGGACCTTGCAGCGGATTTGACCTTCTATACGGAAGTACTGGGCCTGCGGCTGGACATGATCTTCCCTGCTGACGATCCGTCTGTCGCCGTCTTGTCGGGGCACGGCTTGCGAATTCGCCTTGAGCGCGGCGCGAACGTCGCGCCGGGCGTGCTGCGGTTGTTATGCCTCGACCCCGCCACGTTTGCAGACGGCGAGCGCGAACTGACGGCCCCCAATGGTGTGCGCATCCAGATTGTTGACGCCAACCCGCGACTGACGACGCCTCGGACTCAGCATGCCTTCGTCGTGCGGCACCTGAAGGACAACGAGCCGTGGGTGATCGGCCGCGCCGGCATGCAGTATCGGGATTTGATTCCAGGCCGGCTCGGCGGCGGCATTATCGCGTCGCACATTCGCGTCCCTGACGCCGGGCCCGTGCCGGATATGGTCCACTACCACACGGTGGGATTTCAGTTGATCTTCTGCTACCACGGCTGGGTCAGGCTGGTCTACGAGGATCAAGGGCCGCCGTTCATCCTGCGAGCGGGCGATTGCGTCATTCAACCGCCTCAAATCCGGCACCGCGTGCTCGAAGCGTCTGAGAACCTCCAGGTGATTGAAATCGGCGTACCGGCCGAGCACATCACCACGGTGGATCACGAGATGGAACTGCCGACCCCGCTTCTGAACCCCGACAGAGATTTCGGCGGACAGACTTTCTGCCGGAGCGAAGTGGCGAACGCGGTATGGCAGCCGTGGCGGCTACAAGGATTCGAGGCTCGCGAGACCGGCATTGGCACGGCGACCGGCGGCGTGGCTTCGGTGCAGGTGGCCCGCCCTATCGGCCACACACGGGGAGAGGTGACCAGCCACACGTCGGACATTTTGTTTACGTTCGTCATGTCTGGATCCCTGACACTTCGCGGCGAGGGCCAGGGTGCCCACCCGCTCAGCGAGGGCGATGCGTATGTGATTCCGCCGCAGATGAAGACGGCGCTCGCAGATTGTTCCGACGATTTGCAGTTGCTGGAGGTATCGCTGCCGGCAGACTTTGAAACCCACTCGCACCCGTACGCGCAACTGTCGTGATCTCTGCCCCGAAGTCGCAAAATCTCACACGGAAACACAGAATCACGGAAACACAGAAGACCCCCTTTCTCAAGAATCAAAAGAAGAGACAAAGCGCCGTGTTTCAGTGTTTCTGTGTGATGCATTGATCACTTTCGACGTCACGAGTTCGGACGCGCGGCCGACAGGCGATAGCCAATCGCTAGCAGCAGGAGCCACGGTCCCCCCGCGACCAGTGTGGACCGCAAACCGGGCACCCACCAGGTCGACGCCATGATCGCGGCGACCAGTGCAGCCCCAGCGTAGGAACCCAGCGGGGCGCGTGCGCCTCCGGCGGCCCGCCCCGACGCACGAAACGCGATGTGCGTCACGAAGATCATCAGCCACACGAACAGGGCGCCGAAGAGCGCCACACCAAAGAACCACACGTACGCCGAGTCGGGCCACAGCGCCCGGACCAGCACCGCCGCCCCGAGGCCGACGCCCGACACCAGCAAGGCGTTGACAGGCGCCCCGTGGCCGGTGACCGCACCAAGCGCCGTGGGCACGAACCCGGCACGCGCCAGTGAAAACAGCGTGCGTGCGATCAGATAGAGGTTCGCATTCGAACTCGAGAGCGCGGCGCTCAGCACCACAAAGTTCATCAGGCCCGCGGCGCCGGGAATGCCGAGTCGCGCCAGCACGCTCACGAAGGGACTCTCGCCGACGCCGAGCTGATGCCACGGCGTGAGGGCCACCAGCAGCGCGATTGTCACAATGTAGATGGCCGACAGGCCGAAGACCATCCGTCGCATCGCCGCCGGAATGGTGCGGGCCGGGTCTGACGCCTCCCCTGAGGTGACGCCCACGATTTCGACACCGACGAATGAGTAGATCACAAAACAGCAGCCGAGCCACACGCCCGTGACGCCGAAGGGCATGAAGCCGCCCTGTCCGGTGAGGTTCCGCAGGCCAATCGCGGGCTCACCGGTCAGGCCGAATACCACGAGCACGGCGAGTCCGACAAACAGGGCCACCGCGACCACCTTGATCATGACGAGCCAGTACTCGACCGTGCCCAATCGGCCGACCGCCTGCGAGTTGATGTAGACGAGCGCCACGGCGAAGGCGAGCACCCACACGGCGCCGGGCACTCCCGGAAACCAGTAGCTCATGTAGATCGACGCGGCGACCAGTTGCCCGCCGGTCGCGATCACCTGCATCAACCAGTAGCTCACGCGCACCGCGTAGCCGGCGAAAGGCGAGATGTATATTCCCGCGTACACGCCGAAAGCACCAGCCGTTGGATGGGCCACCGCCATCTCGGTCAGTGCGCGCCCGAGGAGCAGCGAGATGCCGGCCACGATGACATACGACAGGATGACCGCCGGTCCGGCCACGTTGACCGACAAGCCGCTGGCAAGAAACAGGCCCGTCCCGATCGCGCCGCCAAGCGCCATCGTCGTCTGCTGGGCCGACGAGAGCTGGCGCGCGAGCCCTTGCTCGTTGCGGACGGACGCAGGTTGCTCCAAGCGGGGCGAAGTGTATCATCGGCCCCGACATGACACTCGAGCGATTCCGCGCCCGCTTTCCCATCCTCGGCCGCCGGGTCTACGTGAACAACTGCTCGCAGGGCGCGCTGTCGCTCGACGTCGAGTCGGCGCTGACCGCCTTCACCGAGTCCTGGCATGCGCACGGATCGCCGTGGGACCGCTGGGTCGGCGAGGTCGAGCGGCTGCGCACCGCCTTCGCCGCCGCGATTGGCGCCGATGCCGACGAAATCGCCGTGATGCCGAACGCGTCGGCGGGCATCACCGCGATTGCGACCGCGCTTGCGTTCGACACCGACCGGCGTACGGTGGTGCTCGGCGAGTTCGAGTTCCCTACCATGGGGCATGTGTGGCTCGCCCAGCAGCGGCGCGGTGCGCGCATCGCGTGGGCCAGGGCGCATCACGACGCCTTGCCAGTCGAAGCGTATGCCGCGCATATCGACGAGCGAACGCTGATCGTGCCGGCGGCGCATGTCTGCTTCCGCAACGGCTACCGGCTCGACATCACGCGACTGGCGGCACTCTGTCGCGAGCGCGGCGCATACCTCCTGCTGGACGACTACCAGCGGACCGGGACGGCGCCGCTCGATGTGCATGCGCTGGGCGTGGATTTCATGGTAACCGGCGCGCTGAAGTATCTGCTCGGGCCAGCCGGAGTGGCCTTTCTCTACGTGCGGCGCGAGCTCATCGAGCGGCTCGAGCCGATCGCGACCGGCTGGTTCGGTCGCGTCGACCCGTTCGCATTCAGCCACGATCGGCTTGACTGGTCGCCGAGCGCGCGGCGTTTCGAGACGGGGTCGCCGCCGATTCCCAACGTGTATGCGGCGGCGGCCGGGATCGAGCTCTTGCAAACGATCGGGCTCACGACGATCGGCGAGCAGGTGAACCGTCTCGTCGAGCGCTTCGCGAGCGGTGCGCGGCAGCGCGGCTTCGAGGTCGCAACACCGGACGATGCCGCGGCGCGCGGGCCGCTGGTCGTGGTGCGCACGACCGACGCGGCCACGATGGTCCGCCGGCTCGAGGGCCGCGGCATCATTGCGTCGGCGCGCGGCACCGGCCTTCGCGTATCGTTCCACGCCTACAACAACCACGAGGATGTCGACGCGGTACTGGAGGCCCTCGACGCGGAGCAGGCCTTGGTCTGCCGCGCGTCGGGCCACGCGGTCCCGTAGTGTCCGAAGCGAGCAGAGCGATCGCCTGGGGCAGGTATTGAATCAAGGTGGGCGAGGTGTCCGCAACGGCGCTGATTTCGATCCCGAAACCCTCCATGATTGGCCGAAGTCCGGTGCGGCGCGTGACGGGCGGCCGAGGTTGCCTATATGTACATATTGATGTACATTGAAGTCATGTCACGCAGGTATTCCATCGCGGAGGCCAGGTCCAGTCTTCCCACCATCATCGACCAAGCCGAGGCCGGACAGGAAATCGAACTGACTCGCCGGGGCAAACCCGTGGCGGTCGTCGTTTCTTTTCGACAATTCGAGCGCCTGCGGGGCGACCGGCCCCGGTTCGGCGATGCCTACAGGAACTTCCTCGAGCAGTACTCGCTCGAAGAGGTCGGCCTTGCAGATGACTTCGTCGCTGCCACTCGGGAGAAGGGCGCCGGGCGCGGGGTCTCCCTGTGACGCTTCGGTACCTGCTGGACACGAGCATTGTGTCCTCACCCGTCTCCAAAACCCCCAACCCGGAGATCGTCAGGCGGCTCGACGAGCGCGGCCTCGAGTGTGCCATCGCGGCGCCGGTGTGGCATGAGCTCACGTATGGCTGCTGCCGGCTGCCCAAAGGCAAGCGTCGAGCCGCTCTCGAGAGCTATCTCCATGACGTCGTACAGGCATCATTCCCGATCCTGCCGTACGATGAGGTCGCAGCGACGTGGCACGGTCACGAGCGGGCACGGCTCGATGTTCTTGGCCGACCCGCGCCGTACGTGGATGGGCAAATCGCTGCAATCGCTCACGCCAACGGGCTCGTACTCGTGACCGTCAACGCCAGGGACTTCGCTCGCTTCAAAGAACTCGAAATCGAGAACTGGTCCAAGCGGCGCGCTCGGAGTTGATGGACCACGCCGTGACGTCGCAGCCGAAGCGTACAATGAGCCCCTCATGAGCGCGACCCGCCGAATCCGACCAGTCTTGCTGTTGGCCCTTTTCGGATCCGCCGCGTGGGTCGCCGGCCCATCGCTGCGGGCGCAATCCGCACCGCCCACCGCCGTGCCGGGAGCGGCCGCGGCCCAGGCCGCGGCGCCGGACTTTGGCAGCGGGTCGTTCGCCGCCCTGCAGTGGCGCAACATCGGCCCCTTCCGCGGGGGCCGGGTGGTCGCGGTGGCCGGCGTGCCGCAACAACCCCGCCTGTTCTACTTCGGCAGCGTCGGCGGCGGTGTGTGGAAGACGACGGACGGAGGTGAGAACTGGACCAACATCACCGACAGTCAGCTCAAGACATCCTCCGTCGGCGCGATTGCCGTCGCCCCGTCTGATCCCAATGTCATCTACGTGGGGATGGGTGAACACGCGGTGCGCGGTGTGATGACCTCGCATGGCGACGGTGTCTACAAATCGACCGATGCGGGCCGCACGTAGACCCACGTGGGCCTCGATCGGACCCGGCATA
>JANOZI010000962.1:0-2474 GCA_031429375.1 Acidobacteriota bacterium
GTCAGTGGGATCGATCAGCCCGATCTGCGGCAGCAGCAGGTTCGACGCATCCGGCTGGTTGCCGTCAAGCGCCTGCGTGAAGAAGCCGAGCTCGTCGTTGTAGGCGTGCTTCAGGATGCGCTGCTTCTCGACCACTTCCCACGCCCGCCACTCGCGCGCGCGGTCGGGCATGCCGAGGAAATCAGCGAGCTTCGCGCCGCGATGCGCCGCGACCCAGCACATCGCCTTGGAGAAGGTGTAGTGCCGCGGCTGCGTTCGATACTCCCACAGGCCGGTGTCTTCAACCGGCGCGGACGCGATCGCTTCTGCGACGAGCCGCTCGAGCAGCGGCGCGAGCGACGGATCCTCCCAGACCACGCGCGGGTCGGTGAGGATGGTCTCGAGGCACAACACCATCTCGCCGTCGACGTCGTGCTGCCGCTGGTAATAGGCGGCGTTGCCGATGCGCACCGGGCCGATGCCGTCGTAGCCGCGCAGGCTCGGCAGGATTTCTTCGTCGAGATTGCGCTTGCCCGTGATCCCGTAAATCGGCTGCAGCGGACCGCTGTCGGCCATCTCGCGCAAGAACCTTACGAACGCCTCACCCTCCGACAGGTGGCTGAGGCGGCGGAGGGCTTCGACGACGAACGCCGCGTCGCGCAGCCAGCAGTAGCGATAGTCCCAGGTGCGCTGGGAGCCGATCGCTTCAGGAATGCTGGTGGTCGCGGCGGCGATGATCGCGCCGGTGTCGTTGAACGCGTGCAGTTTGAGGCAGAGCGCCGATCGCAGCACCGCTTCGGGCGCAAACGACGGCAGGTGGGTGGTCTTCGCCCACACCCGCCAGCCGCGGATGGTCTGCTCGAGCAACGCCTCGGCCGCCGTGCTCGAGTCGACGCACGGCGGCTTGCCCGCGCTGAGCGACAGGAACACCGGGCGATCGATCCGCACCAGTGCGCCGTCCTGGATGTGCGACGGCGACAGGTTCGACGACAGGTGGAGACGGTTCGGGCCGCCCACCACCTCGAGACCCTGACCGGACGCGACCGTTTTGATTGTGGCGCGCGCGTAATCGGGCCGCGGATCGAAGCGGACCCGCAGCCGCGGCGTGCCCTCGAGCGGCCGCACCAGCCGCGTGATCTCGACCGGCGCATCGATCTTGATGCCCTGCATGATCCGCGGCGCGAAATCGAGGATCTCGAAGCAGCCGTCGGCGGCGGTGATCTCGGTGCGCAACACGTTGGTATTGCGCACGTAGGCCGCGGCGGCCGTCCACGGGCCGTCGCCTTCGAAGGCCCACGACCCGCCGCGCTCCTGGTCGAGCAGCCGCGCGAACACCGACGGGCTATCGAAGCGCGGCAGGCACAACCAGTCGATGCTGGTATCGGGACCGACCAGCCCCAGCACGCGGCCATTGCCGATGGCCCCGTGATGGAGCGGCAACGGCTTCAGCGCAGCACCTCCATCCGCCCCGCCGCCTGCAACAGGGCGCCGGCCCAGTCGAACACGGTGTGGGACCCGACCCGCTCGCGCATCGATCGCATCCGCCGCCGTTGCTCGTCCGCCGGCATGATCAGCGCGCCGTGCAGCGACTCGGCAAACGCGTCGACCGCGTAGGGGTTCACCTGGACCGCCGCGTCGAGCTCGCGCGCGGCGCCGGTGAATTCCGAGAGCACCAGCACGCCGCGCTCGTCGCCGCGCGCGGCGATGAACTCTTTGGCCACCAGGTTCATGCCGTCGTGCAGCGACGATACGACGCAGACGTCAGCGGCGCGGTACATCTTCGCGATCCGCTCCGGGCTGTGATGTTCGGCCTTGTAGATCACCGGCTGCCATTCATCCGTGCCGTGCTTCGCGTTCACCGCCTCGACGTTCGCTTCGACCTCGGCCTTGAGCTGCTGGTAGCGCGTCAGATGATCGCGGCTGGGCGCGCCGATCTGCACCATCACCACGCGGCCGCGCCATTCCGGATGCGTGTCGAGCATGCGTCCGAAGGCCTTGAGGCGATCCGGGATGCCCTTGGTGTAGTCGAGCCGATCGACGCCGCAGAGGATCTTCTGATCCGTCAGCCCCAGCGATTCCCGCACCGACTTGGTGTCGGCGGCAAGGTCCGACGCCTTGGCCGGCGCTTTCCACAGCGACGGATCGATGCTGATCGGAAACGGCTTGACGTAGGTCGGGCGCCCGCCGCGCCACACCGCGAAGTGCTCGTAGTCGACGCGCGACTCGAGCCCGCGATCCACCGTCGACATGAAATTGTTGCAGTGGTACTGCACGTGGAAGCCGAGCAGATCGTTGCCCAGCAGGCCGTGCAGGATCTGTTCACCCCACGGGCAGACGCGGAACGCCTCGCGGTTCGGCCACGGGATGTGCCAGAACTGGCAGACGGTCACGTCGGGCCGCGCTTCCTTCACGAACCGTGGCAACAGGGCGAAGTGATAGTCCTGCACGAAGACGATCGCCGGGGTGTCTGCCACCTCTTCGATCACTGCGTCGGC
>JANOZI010000963.1:0-5590 GCA_031429375.1 Acidobacteriota bacterium
CAGCGCATCAAGGCGCCGGTGAAGTTCATCGCGGTCGATCAGAAGTCGCTGGCGCTCGATCTCGAGGGCATGATCCGCGCTTCGATCGGCGCCGGCCTCGTGTTCCTCTGCAACCCGAACAATCCGACGTCGACGGTGCAATCGTCGGCGGACGTCGAGCAGATGGTGCGCACGATCAAGCAGCGCTCGCCGGAGACCGGCATCCTGATCGACGAAGCGTATCTCGAGTACGCGACGAAGCCGGGCGCGTTCACGATGGCGAAGCTGGCGCTCGAGTTGCCCGGCGTGTTCGTCTCCCGCACGTTCTCCAAGGCCTACGGCATGGCCGGCATGCGCCTGGGTTACGCGATTGGCCAGCCGGAGACGATGCAGAAGTTGGGCCGCGCGTGGGGCTTCGGCGACATCAACGAGCTGCAGGCGGTGGCCGGCATCGCCGCTCTGGCCGACAAGGAGCACATGAAGTGGGAGAAGATGGAGAACAAGCGCGTGCGCGACTGGACGCAGGGGCAGTTCAAGGCGATGGGCTTCGAGTCGCCGGACTCCGAGACCAACTTCATCTTCGTGAACATTCGACGGCCCGCCGTTGAATTCCGCGACGGGTGCCGCGCGGAGGGCGTGTCGGTCGGCCGCGACTTCCCGCCGATGGAAAAGACCTACGCCCGCATCTCGCTCGGCCGCATGGAAGACATGGAGAAAGCCATGCCGGTCTTCAAAAAGGTGCTCGGCAAGGCCTAGATTACGAACCCGTGGACGCCCAGGGATAAGACCTGGGCGTCGCATGGGCGACAGTTAAGAGTTCAGAGTTATGAGTTCAGAGTTCAGAGTTATGAGTTTCAACCTGACCAGTTACTGGCCCTGCGCCAGCTTGCGGCGCTCATCGAGCAGATACGCGCGAATCGCCGAGACCGATCGCTTATCGAAATTCTCAGCGGCCACGAATCCGGGCATGCCGCGATCGGCCATCGCTCCGTCGAGCAGAATCTTCTCCAACCCCGCATAAACCGCCGGCGCCGAGGTCCTGAGATCGGGCAGCATCGTGTTGCTGCCATGACACCTTACGCAGTAAGTCGCGTAGAGCTTCGCGCCCGCTGCGATCTCGTCCGGCTTCGCGGTGCTGGCAATCGCGGTGACCCGGCGTGGCGCCGGCTTCGCCGGCAGTGCCGCCGTGCCGTCGAGCGCGAATGTCATCAGCCGTCCGAACGTGCGCGCCCGGCGCGCGAACGCGCCGCCCCAGCCGGCCATCACCGAGACGTACTGCTTGCCCGCAATCTCATACGTCATCGGCGGCGCCATGATGCCGGTGCCGACCCACGCCGACCAGAGCTTCTGCCCGTCGGTGGCGCGGTAGGCAAACAAGTCGCCCGCGGCGGTGCCCTGGAACACGAGGTTGCCGGCCGTCGCCAGCGTGCCGCCGTTCCAGTAGCCGTCGTACTCGATCGTCCAGCGCGGCTTGCGCGCCACCGGATCCCACGCAATCAGCCGTCCCTTGTAGGGCACGTCGTACTGCTCGGTGTTGCGTCCGATCGGCGCGAGCCCCAGATTCCATTCGGGAAGCGGCCTGAACGCGAAGTTGGTCGGCTGCTCGAAATAGCGGCCGTTGTCTTGCGCAGGGAGATACACCAGGCCGGTGCGCGGGTTGAACGACATCGCCTGCCAGTTATGCCCGCCGAGCGGACCCGGCCGGACGTAGGCGCCCTTGTCGGCAAAATCAGATCCGGCGATCTCGACGGGCCGGCCCGTCTTGATGTCCACGTGCGACGCCCAGGTCACGGTCACGTACGGATCGGCCGAGATCAATTCGCCGGTGGCGCGATCGAGCACGTAGAAGAAGCCGTTCTTCGGCGCCTGCATGATCACCTTGCGCGCGCGGCCGCCGATCGTCAGATCCGCCAGCATCATTGGCTGCACCGACGTGTAATCCCAGGTATCACCAGGCGTCGTCTGGTAATGCCACTTCAGCTCGCCGTCATCCGGATTGATGGCGAGAATCGAGCAGAGGTACAGATTGTCGCCGCCGCCGGGGCTGCGCACCTTGCGGCTCCACACCGATCCGTTGCCGGTTCCGACGTAGAGCAGGTTGATCTCGGGGTCGTAGACGATCGAATCCCACACCGTACCGCCGCCACCGTACTTCCACCAGTCGTTGCCCTGCCACGTCGGCAGCGCAGCCTCGAGCGCCTTCGACTCTTGCGGCTTCGACGGATCGCCGGGCACCGTGTAGAAGCGCCACGCCAGCTTGCCGGTCTCGGCGTCGTACGCAGAGACATAGCCGCGCACGCCGTACTCAGCGCCGCCGTTGCCGATGATCACCTTGCCCTTGGCGATGCGCGGTGCGCCGGTGATGGTGTAGGCCTGCGCTTGATCGACGGTTGTCGTCTGCCACGCAGTCTTGCCGGTCTTCGCATCGATCGCGATAAGCCGGCCGTCGAGCGCGCCGACATAGACGCGGCCCTTGTAGAACGCCGCGCCGCGGTTGACGACGTCGCAACAGGCCAGCGCGTCGTACTTGCGGTGCACCTCGGGGTCGAACTTCCATAATTCCTTGCCGGTGCGCGCGTCGATCGCGTAGACGACGCTCCACGATCCGGTCGTGTACATCACGCCGTCGACGACGAGCGGCGTGGCTTCGAGGCCGCGGTCGGTCGCCGTGTCCATCGACCAGGCGAGCCCCAGCCTGGCGGCGTTGCCGTCGTTGATCTGATCGAGCGGGCTGAATCGCTGCTCGTAGTACGTGCGCCCGTAGGACAGCCAGTCGCCGCGCCGTGCATCCGCTCCCACCAACGCCTGGTCGTTCACAGGAATTTGAGCCGGCGGTTGTTGCGCGCCAACGAGGGTGATGAGAGCGATGGCCAGCGCAGCGATCCCGCTGAATAGAGCGCGGTTCTTCATAGGTTGTGGATTGTGGCACGAAAGGCGCCATCTCGACGGTTTCGGCTGGCGCAGTCTCTGCGGTCAGTCGAGTGACAACGCGGCTTCGACCAGGGCCTTCGCCCATTGCGGCGTGCGCTCGAGCGCGGTCCGATCGGTCCTGGCAGGCTGCACGAGACGACCCCGCTCCAACTCCATCACCAGAACGGGATCGGGGATGGGGTCGCCGGTCGCAGCATCAACGGAGTTGTCGTAGACACGCACCTGCGCCACATGTGGCATCAGAGCGATCAGGTTGCGCTGGGCCTGCGGATAGCGGGCCCGGATCTTCGCTTCTGGAATGTCGTGGCCACCGTGAGTCACGCGGGCGCGAACGCGGTCGAGGTGCCGCTCAGGGGAATCCAGCCCGCAGAACCAGATGATGACGTCGTGCGTGCGGGTCGCCGCCTGAATCTTCGCCGCAACCGTGTGGCCTCCAAGTGTGGTCTCGAGCGCATAGGATTGCCGCCGCGCCACGGCCTGGTCGAGCCTGCGCACACCTTCGGTCCACGCGTGCACGGTGGCCGACTCCCGATCGCAGCCAGTGGCCCCCATCAGTTCGCGCGCAAACGTGTCGGGATTGAACCAGCTGAGCCCCGCGCGAGTCAGCAGGAAACCGCCGATCGAGCTTTTGCCTGCACCGTTTACGCCGGCCAGGACGTAAAGGACCGGCCGCGCCATTAGTAGCCGGCGCCGGCCTTGACCTTGCCGCGGAGTTTCGCCGGGCTCCTGCTGATCGCCCGCAGCCGATCGCCCGCGCCGGGCTTTGCGAGCGCCGCGAGTCGTTGGTCAAAACGTTGCCGGAGCGCTTCCAACCCCGCTTCCGTTTTTGATTCGGTCTCTTTCACGATGTCGAGCAGGCGTGCGTAGTCTTGAGCCGAGAGGATCACCGCTTCGGGCTCTGAGTGATTCGTCACCATCACCGGCCCCTGCGACGCGAGCGCGCGCATGACCCCGCGCCATCCGCGCTTCTTGACGTCCGAGGCCGGAATCCGCGGCAGGTTCGCAAAGCTCAAGTCCATGAAGGTCATTTTACCCTAATTGGCCACAATACCCAATTAGGTCCCGTGGTGCCTGGCGTGCTCGACGGCGAACTACATCCTTAAGGATATTGCCACCGCTGAGCGTTCGCCGTGGATACGATGCACCGATGTCGCTCGTAACGCGGCGCGCGGTCTTGCTGGGCCTGACCGGCACCGTGCTCGCCCCGGCTTCCATCCTGGCGCAGACTCGCCGCGCTGCCACACCGAAACCACTGGCGAAAGACGCCGTCACCCACGACTGGACCGCGTTTCTGGGGCCGACGCACAACGCCGTATCGACAGAAACGAGGCTGAGCCGCCAGCCACAGCCTCCCCTCGTCTGGGAGTTCACCAAGGGCACCGGCTACGGCTCGCCGGCAATCGCGGGCCAGCGACTGGTGTTCCTCCATCGCGTGCGCGGCGAAGAGATCGTCGAGTGCCTGCACGCGGAGACGGGTGCGACCAACTGGCAATTCCGCTACCCGACCGATTTCGAAGATCGCTACGGCTACAACGACGGCCCGCGCGCGAGCCCGATCATCGACGGCACGCGCACCTATACTGTCGGCGCACAAGGGCAACTGCATTGCCTCGACCTCGCAGAGGGACGCGTGCTCTGGAAGCGCGACCTCGACAAGGAATTCCGCGTCCGCCAGGATTTTTTCGGCAGGGCATCAACGCCGCTGATCGAAGGTCCACACCTCATCGTGAACGTCGGCGCCCCCGGCGGTCCCTGCGTCGTGGGGCTCGACAAGACGACCGGACGCGAAGCCTGGCGGGCCGGCACCGAGTGGGCCGCGAGCTATGCCTCGCCGGTCCCGGCCCTCGTCCACGGACGACGACGCGTCTTCGTGTTTGCGGGAGGTGAGTCGAATCCGCCGGCGGGCGGGCTGATGTCGATCGATCCGTCGAACGGCCGCGTCGATTTTTCATTTCCGTGGCGAAGCCGCACCTACGAATCGGTCAATGCGTCCTGTCCGGTCGTCTTCGACAACAAGGTCTTCGTCTCGGCGAGCTATCGCGCCGGCGGCGCGCTGATCGAAATCCGGCCGGACTTCACCCACCGGGTGTTGTGGACGACGCAGGAGTTCGGGCTGCATTTCAACACGCCGATTTACAAGGACGGCTATCTCTACGGGTTCGATGGCCGGAACGAATCGGATGCGTCGCTCGCGTGCGTCGACGTGTCAACCGGCAAGATCGTGTGGCGCGAGACGGCCGAGTGGGCCGAATTGATCGGGGCCGGCGGCCAGACCCAACGGCAGATGGTCGGGACCTATCGGGGATCGTTGCTGGCCGTCGATGGACAGTTCCTCTGCCTCGGCGAGCTCGGGCATTTGCTGTGGCTGGATCTCACGCCGAAAGGCTACCAGCAGGTCTCGCGCACGCGGCTGTTCGTGGCGCGCGAGTCGTGGGCGGTGCCGGTGCTGAGCCGCGGCCTGCTCTACGTCACACAAAACACGCGCGACTTCATGTCAGGCGCCCGGCCACGGCTGCTCTGTTACGACCTCCGGGCGTGAAAACGCGTGACGGTCCACGGATAGGGCACGCGGTCGCTAAATTTCGAGGCCTGACCCCAACTTAGCGAGCGCGCCCGTTCACCGCAACGCCGATCAAGCTCGGCGCTAGTTGGGAAGCCTGCGCCGGTGGCGAATCTCTGC
>JANOZI010000964.1:0-12000 GCA_031429375.1 Acidobacteriota bacterium
AAGCCTGCGAACTCGGTGGCTGGGGTCTTGAGATTCCAGCTCTCGACCAGCCGGCCCTCCTGATAGGGGCGCTCGAGGAGATGGCGCGGCAACATCGCAATGCTGTCGAACAGCCGCTCGGCACTGGAATACGATTCGGCCACATCGACTTGAACCGTGTACTGATCGAGCTTCCTCACGGCGATGGGCTGTCCCCCGACGATGAGGAAATCGCGGGACGGCGAGGCCACTTTCTGATCCAGGTACACCTGAAACGAGAACAGCACATCGTCGGCATCGAACGGCTCGCCGTCCGAGAAGCGAACGCCGCGGCGCAGCGCCAGCGTGAACCGGCGGCCATCGGGCGACACCGTCCACGACTTCGCCAACGCCGGTTCGAGCAGTTGCGTCTCGCGATTAACGTGAATCAGGTCGGCGGTGGTGCGGCGAAGCACATCGCGCGACGGACTATCGACCGCCGTGACGGGATTGAGCGTTCTGGGTTCCGTGCGCTGGACGACGACGATCTGCCCGCCCGGCCGCCCCACCTCCCCGCGGGAGACGAACCGATCCACCGCAGCAGGGGCTTGTTGAGAAGCAACACCCGTCGCAGACAGACCCCCGGCCAGGACGACAAGGACAATTGAGAGTCCAAACAGTCGCTTCATGTTCATCCGAACACCACGCGGATCGTGCAGATAATGGCACATTACATTGACATCGGCGCGCCTGATGTCTTTGAATGCAATGCGTCCGCCAACGCGTGGTACAGGAAAAAAACCGGTATTAAGGCGAGACCTGGGATGAACATCCACCAGTACGACGCCAGCACGTGGTAGCGCTGCAGGCTGGCCAACATATTTCCCCAACTCGGAACCGGCTCCCCGACGCCGAGGCCGAAGAAAGACAGCGTGACCTCGGCGAGGATGAACTGCGGCGCCAGTAACGCCGCCTGTGTCACGACGATCCCGAGGATCTGGGGGAACACGTGCCGCCGAAGAAGGTAGAGATCCGACGCGCCAAGACAGCGGGCCGCGTCGACGTAGGCGCGCGTCCGGGCGCTCAGCACCAGTCCGCGAATCAGCCGCGCCGGGCGCGCCCACCCCACGAGCCCGATCACAACCAGGACCAACAAAAATGCCTGAGCGGGAGGAATGTTGAGGGGCAAGGCCATACGGACTGCAAACAGCAGATACAACCAGGGCAGCGCCAAAAACAGCTCGGCGGCGCGCATGTTGATTTCGTCTACCCACCCGCCGTAGTAACCCGCCAGGCCTCCGATCACGATGCCGACGCCCAACGACAAACCCAGGCCCAATAGCCCGGCGAACAGTGAAATCTGTCCGCCAAACAGCAGGCGCGAGAACAGGTCGCGACCGTAATCGTCCGTACCGAACAGGAACAGCCGGGTCGGGCTGTCGGTACCAAAGAGATGCAGGTCGGTTTCGACGAGTCCCGCCAACCGGTAAGGGGCGCCGCGAACGAAGAAGCGCACAGGATGCGCGCGGGTTCGATCCTCGCCGTACTCCTCGACACTCCCCGGCGGGTGCGTCAGTTCGTAAACAAAGGGCCGCAGATGAAACCGCCCCGTGGCATCGACGAAATGCAGGCGGGTTGGAGGCACAAACGCGAGCTCGCGATTCTGGCTGATGGGGTCATCCGGCGCGAGAAACCCGGCAGCGATCGCCGATAGGTACACGAGGCCAAGCAACCCAAGCAGCACTGGCCACCGTCGCGCGCCGGCGCGCGCGGAGGATGACACGAAGACGCTGGAGTCCGCGAGGCGTGCGGGCATTCGGTCGCAATCAGGCGGCGCTCGTCTGGCGCGGCCGAATGCGCGGATCGGCCCAGTACAGCAGGGCGTCGGCCAGCAGGTTGCCGGCGATCAGGAGGACCGTGGAGCACGTCACTACGCCGACAACCACGTGGAGATCTCGCGCCACGACCGCTGCGAGCAGGAGCGGCCCGAGTCCGGGCCAGCTCATGATCGTTTCGATGACGAACGAGCCGCTGAGCAGCGTCGCAAGCGAAAGGCCAAGCAGCGAGATCATGGGGTTGGCCGCTACCGGCCACGCGTAACGGATCCGCAGGCGCCGCTCGGACAAGCCCATGGCCCGTCCCCCCTGCATGAACGGGGACTGCAACACGTCGATCATGCTCGCGCGAACGTGGCGGACGAGCACGGGCAGGTTGATGAGGGCCAGGGCCGTGACCGGGAGAAAAAAATGGGAAACCACATCTTTCACCTTGTCCCACGCACTGAGGTCGGCAAAATCGATCGAGACCATGCCACCGGTCGGGAAGAAGCCGGTGCGGACGGCGATCAGCAGCAGGAACAATCCCACTAATAGATCCGGGATGGCCAGAAGCGTGGTGGTTGCGCCGGCTGTCAGCCGGTCTGGCCAGCCTCCCCGGCGGCCGGCTGCCCAGGTACCCAACGGGATCGCCACCACCCACGCAAGAGTGGTGGCGGTTACGGTCAGCAACAAGGTGTTTCGCGCGCGCGGCCAGAGCAGCACGCCGACCGGTGTGTTGTGCGCCACCGAGAATCCCAGGTCTCCTTGGGCCATCGAGCGCAGCCAACGCCCATATTTCTCCAGCAACGGCCGATCCAGCCCGTAGCGTTCGCGCAACGCCTCGATCGTGGCCGGGGAAACGCGCGGATCCAGCTTCAACTCGTCGAACACGCTCCCCGGTGACGCCTCGGCGAGGAGGAACGACAAGGCGGAAACCCCGAGCAAAACCACGAGAGCATGCCCCAGTCGCCGCGCGAGGTACCGCACGGCAAGCATCCTAGCTCAATTTGTTTCATAGGTTTTTCTTGAGTTTTTGCTTTCCCTATATTTCCTGGCGGCGCCGGCACCCTATAGAACAGAACGGGTGCGAAAACCGTCCCCCGGGTTAGGCGTTCGCGTTGGGAGCGTTGGAGGTCACTTATGTTGGACAGGGAAGATCAGCGTGTGGAGCGAGGCAATATATCGGCGCGCGCCTCCTGGAGCGGCCTTCTGGCCGATCGTCAAACCCTCGAGGGCGCTCCAGAGCTGATCACCGGGCGCCGGCAACCGGAGCGCAAGGTCAAGCAGGTTCTGTTCGTTGACCCTGCTATCGAGTTGCAGCGGACGGCTCAGGATGTCCTGCAATCGGTAGCCAACGTCGACGTCTGTTCGACCTTTTCGGAGGCCTATGCCCGGCTCCTCAACAGCCCCCCGGACCTGCTCGTCACCGGTGTCCGTCTTCACGCCCACAACGGCCTGCACCTGGTGTACGTGGCGGCGCAACGGGCCCCGGCGACCCGATGCGCGGTGTGTGTGTTCGACGAGGACATGTCGTTAGCCCGCGAGGTCGAGGCAGCCGGCGCGTTCTTGATGCGCGCCCCGTGGTTCGCCGTCACGCTGAAGTCGCTCGCCACGACCACGCTGCCGCGCCGCGATCGCCGAACTGCCGCCAGCCTCGATCGGCGCCGGGCGCCCCGGGGCGGACGCCGCATCACCGATTCGTGGATCGGTGATGCCGCTCCCCGATTACGGTCCCTCTCCTGATTGCCGGCCCAGGGGCACGCCCGCGCGGGCCCCCGGACTGACCGTAAAGTCGTCGTCCCTGACCACACCCTGCCGCGTCCCAATCCTTTTTTTTTTAGTCACGTTGTCGATGCCGATCCGCGGCTCGTCATCGAGAATCGGGCCCAGGCCTCGAGGGAGCGATCCCGACGAAAGACTTACGGGTTCCGTCGCGGTTTACGCGCGTGGTAAGTGGACTCAACTCTGGCGGAACGCGCTGGCGGCATCCACGCCGGCGGCGCGCCGCGCCGGCAGGAAACTGGCCAGCCGGCGCACGGCCTCCAGCACCAGCACGCCGCCGCGCCCGGCTTGGTTCTCGTCGGGCAGGAAGCCGCGGCCGAGCGCGATCGGCACGCCGAACAACTCGAACAGCCCGCCACTGACGGAGGCGCCGTCAACCTCGCGCGGTTCGCTGGCGCCGATGCCGAGCGCGAGCGTGATCAACGCGACCGCCGTGAACGCCGGCGTCCGCCGCAACGTCCGCAGCGCGTAGCCGATGTCCTGCCGCAGCTCGGTGATGAATTCGGTCCGGCGCATTCGCTGTCGTGGTCGTTCGTTGATGGTGACGCACGCGTTCCGCGCGCCGTCATAATCGCCGAAGCGTTGCAACGCCAGCTCGCGCGCGCGCTCCGGCGTTTCGCCGCTCTCGACGAGCTCGCGGATCCGCATGTCGAGGTGGAAGCCCAGCTCGGCATCGACACCGGCCTTCGGCTCGAGCCCGAACAACCGCCGGAAGCGCCTCCACTGCGGCATGGCTCAGATCTCGGCTACTTCAAGCCCGGCGCGTCGAGCGCGGCAAAGACCGCGGTCGCATAGCGCCGCCAGTTGTCGGTTTCAACGCGCAGTTGGGCGCGGCCCTGCCCGTCTCGAGGAACGCGGCTGGACGATCGTCCCCATCGGAACGCAAGGGGAATGTGGTTGATACGATAGGGGCGAGGCTCGGGACCAATGGCACGCATCGCAGGCATCGACCCACGCGAGACTTCGTTCCTGATGCGGCAGGTGTTTCAGCAAATCCGCAAGGTCTTCCACAAGGACCTGGCGCCGTACACGATCCAGGCCCGCGTCCCGCGCGTGTTCTGGATCAGCATCTTCGCCGAGATGCTGCTCGGGCAGCGCGCCAGGGTATCGCGGCGGCACCGGTCGATTGTCCAGCTGCGCACCGCCGCGCGCGTCGGGTGTCCGTTTTGAATCGACATCAATTCTGCCGGCGGCAGAATGTATGGCCTCAGCGAGGACGAGATCACCGCGCTCCTGGCAAGTCGTCTCGAGGTGTTCACGGCGGCTGAGCAAGCACTGATACGTCTGGCGGACACGCTCGCCGGCGCCCCTGTCGACGTCAGCGACGAGTTCTATGCGGAGTTGCGGACGCATTTCTCAGAGGTCGAGCTGATCGAGCTGGCCGCCGACGCCGCGCAAGAGAACTATCGCGCGCGCTGGAACCGCGTGTTCGATGTCGGCAGCGACGCACTCTATTGCCCGGTTCCGAGCGGAAAGCCCGCGCCATGACGCGATGCCTCTCGCACTGATCGCCGGCGCCGGCATCGGCGGGCTTGCCGCCGGCATTGCGCTACGCAGGGCCGGCTGGGACATCCGGATCTTCGAGCGGGCCGACACACCTCGGGCGATCGGGTTTGCGCTCGGCCTCGCGCCGAATGCGGTCGCCGCGCTGCGCGAGCTCGGCGTCGACCACATCGTCGGGCACGGCATCACCCCGACCGCCGTGGAGGTCCGGCGCGTTGACGGCCGCCTCATCCGGCGTCTCGCCGGCCGCCTGGCAGAGCGGCCGAAGGGCGATGTCCCGAGCGTGATCCTTCGGCCCGTGCTGCACGGCGGTTTGCTCGAGGCCTTAGGGCCGGATGCGGTCGAGGTCAACCACGCTGCCTTGGCCTTCCACCTTGATGGAACGCGTGTCCGACTCGAGCTGGAAGATGGCACGAGCGCAACCGGCGACATCCTGATCGGCGCCGACGGCGTTGGTTCCGTCATCCGGGCGCAATTACATCCCGAAGAAGCGCCGCCACATCCGAGCGGGTACTTCGCCGTGCGCGGCGAGTCGCCCGCCCTCGCGCAGCTTGGCGGGCTGCAGGCGCTTTGGTATTTCGGGCGCGGTGTGGAATCGGGGGTGATCCAGGCCAGCGCTCGATCGATTTACTGGTTCGTTTCGCTCTGGTCCGAAGACGTCACACGAGGGCCCCTCGACGTGACGAGCGTGATGCAGCGCTGCACCGCCGGCTTCGACCCTCAGTTTCACGCCATCACCGGCGCAACACCACCGGACCATATGCGGCTCGACGAGTTATTCGCGCGCCAACCGCTCGACCGGTGGGGCGCCGGACCCGTGACGCTGCTCGGCGATGCGGCGCACCCGATGCTTCCGCACACCGGCCAGGGCGCGGCGCAGGCGCTCGAAGACGCGGTCGCGCTCGGCCGCGTGCTGAACAGCGGCCGCGACCACGTCGCGGCGCTTCGCCGCTACGAGCAGGTGCGCAGCCGCCACACCCGGCGTGTCGTCAGCATGGGTCCGCGGATCGCGGCGGTCACGACCACCAGGAATCCGCTGATTGGGTTTCTCCGCGACACCGCCATTCGCATGGTGCCGGAAATGGCGCTCGTCAAAGTCTTCACGCAGACCGGCAAGGACCCGCACCGAGGGCTATAATCCTGTCGCCCGGATCCCGGTGCACCTCAACCCGTTCTTAGGAGCCGTGTGATGCCCAACACTGCCACCCGCCACGCAAGCGTCGTCCTCGTCGTGTGTTCGATCGCGGCCACGATCGCTTTCAGCGCGCCTCTGCAGGCGCAGAAGGCGGAGCCGGTTCGCGAGCCCAACTATGACCTGGCGTCGCAGTGGACGCCCGACAAGGTCAGGAAGCTGGTGTTCGACACCTCGGTGACGCCGCGCTGGCTCGAGAAGAGCGATCGCTTCTGGTACACCTATCAGACGCGGGAAGGCCGCCGCTTCATGTTCGTGGATCCGATCAAGAAGACGAAGGCCGCGTTGTTCGATCACGCGAAGATGGCAGCGGCGCTGACCTCGATTACGCGCATTCCCTACGACGCGCAGCACCTGCCCTTCTCCACGGTCAGGTTCGTCAGGAACGACGGCGCGTTCGAGTTTGACGTGCAGGTGCCAGCAGATGCGGTGATCGCCGCGCCGCCAAAACGGACCACCACCGAACAGGGCGCGCCGCTCCGGCAGCCGGAGATCGAGGAACCCCAGGAACGCGCCGGCTCGGCCGCCGCGCCGCGCCCCGCGCCGAAGACGCGGACGCTGCACTTCGAGTACGACCTGGCTTCCGCAAAGGTCACGCTGCTGGAAGACTACAAGGAAGAGCCGCGTCCGCCGCGCTGGGCGTCGATGTCGCCCGATGGCAAGACCGTGGTGTTCGCCCGCAACAACAACCTGTTCATGATGGATGCCGACAATTATGCGAAGGCCCTGAAGAAGGCCGACGACACGACGATTGTCGAAGTCCAACTCACGACGGACGGCGAAGAGAACTACAGCTACGGCCGATCGGCCCGCGAAATCCAGAACCAGCGCGAGCAGGAACAACAGCAGCAGGAACAGCAGCGCGAGGAGGGCGAGACCGTCGCGCAGGAGGCCGAGCGTGACAGTACGGACATCAACGCGCGCATGCCGGCCATCACCATCACCTGGTCGCGCGACTCGCACAAGCTCGCGCTCGTCCGTCGCGATTCGCGCAAGGTGGCCGACCTGTTCGTCATCAACTCGCTGGCGCAGCCGCGGCCGACGCTCGAAACCTACCGCTACGCGATGCCCGGCGAGGCCAACATCCCGCAGTCGGAGATCCTCGTCTTCGATCGCACCAGCAAGCAGCGCGTCACCATCAAGGCCGATCGCTTCACCGACCAGGGCGTGACCATCGCCACCATGCCGCAACCGGTGAATATCCAGCGCGATCCGCGGCGGCCCGTCGCCGCGCAGTGGCTTAGCGACTCACCCGCCAGGCTCTACTTCACCCGCTTGAGCCGCGATCAACACCGGCTGGACGTCGCCGTCGCCGACACCGCTTCCGGCACCGTGACCACGCTGATCGAAGAACGCCTCAACACCTACGTCGAATCACGGCCGTTGCGCCTCGTCAGCAATGGCACGGAGCTGATCTTCTGGTCCGAACGTGACGGCTGGGGACACTTCTATTTGTATGACGCCGCGACCGGCACCTTGAAGAACCGGATCACCGAGGGTGAGTTCGTCGCCACCGCCATCGAAGGGGTTGACGACAAGGCGCGGCTGCTCTTCCTGTCGGCCGGCGGCCGCGAGAAGGGGGAAGATCCGTACTACACGCATCTCTATCGTGTCGGGTTCGACGGCACGGGGCTGAAGCTGCTGGATCCGGGCGACGCCTCGCACGCGGTCTCGGTCAGCGAATCGGCGAAGTTCTTCGTCGACAATGCCTCACGCGTCAACGGCACGCCCGAGTCGGCGCTGTGCGACACGCTGGGCAATCCCGTCCTGAAGCTCGAAACGCCCGACCTGGCCCCGCTGACGGACAACGGCTTCAAGTTCCCGGAGCCCTTCACCGTCAAGGCCGATGACGGCATCACGGATCTGTACGGCGTGATGTACAAGCCGTTCGATTTCGACCCCGCTCGTAAGTACCCGATCATCGCGTTCGTCTATCCGGGTCCGCAAACCGAGAGCGTGACCAAGACCTTCAACCCGCGCAGCAACAACATCTCGCTCGCGCAATTCGGCTTCATCGTGATCGAGGTCGGCAATCGCGGCGGCCATCCGCAGCGCTCGAAGTGGTACCACAACTACGGCTACGGCAACCTGCGCGACTACGGCCTCGCCGACAAGAAGTCCGCCATCGAGCAGCTGGCGCGGCGCCATTCGTTCATCGACATCAACAAGGTCGGCATCTGGGGCCACTCGGGCGGCGGCTTCATGTCGGCGGCGGCCATGCTGGTGTACCCGGACTTCTTCAAGGTGGCGTGGTCCGAGAGCGGCAACCACGAGAACAACGTCTACAACAACAGTTGGAGCGAGAAGAACCACGGCATCAAGGAGGTCGAGAAAGACGGCAAGGTCACCTTCGAGTTCGACATCGAGAAGAACTCGGAGCTCGCGAAGAACTTGAAAGGCCACTTGATGCTGATCACCGGAGACATCGACAACAACGTGCACCCGGCCAACACCTACCGGCTCGCCGACGCCTTGATCAAGGCGAACAAGCGGTTCGACATGTTCGTGCTGCCGGGCCTGCGCCACTCGTTCCAGCCGGCGGCCGGTTACGTCAACTGGCTGCGCGGCGACTATTTCGCGCGCCACCTGCTCGGCAGCGCCTCCGACAGCGTCGACATCGTCGAGCTCAATCGCGAAAAGGAGCAGACGGGACCGAAGAAGCAGTGACGTGGCGGCCGCGCCGGCTACTCGCACCCAGTGTCGTTGGCGACTAAGGCATGAACTCGAGCAGCCTGCCGAGCAACTGCGGCACGCGCGAGTCGTAGACGTAGGTGCTCAGAAGGTGGACCTGGAAGAACGCGAATAACGGCAGCACGCTCAACCAGCCTGGCGTCGCCTCGTGTGATCGCGTCACCACGTTGTCGACAATCGCGATCACGAGCGGCAGTCCGACCAGGATGAACACCCGGGTAAAGTCCAGGGTCGCCGACGCCACGGCAGTGGTCGCAACGAACACCAGGAACCAGCGCCAACCCAGGTGCCGGGCCGTCAACACGCACAGCCAGAACGGGCCAAACATCGCCACCAGGTGAAGCACCGGCGTGTTCATCACCGCGTCAGCGGCGACCGACAGGTATGCCACGCCCATGTCGGCGCGCGACTGGGGAGGCGCGGGCAACAGGTAATGGTGGTAGCCCAGCACCAGCAGGACTCCCGCGAGGCCGCCGATCGTCGTCCATCGAACGGGCACGATGCGGAGAAAGATCGCCGAGACGAGCACGAGCAGTCCCATCTCGAGATGGCTCAGGACGACCAGGCACGCCATCAGGACCTGCACCATGGGATTGCTGCTGGCGGCCAGCAACAGCAGAAACGCGACCATGAACGGATCGCTCTTGCCGATGTACTGCGACAACACGATCATCAGCGGCGTCGCGAACACCATCAGCATGGCGTCGTTCTGGCGCGTGCCATAACGCACCGCCACGAAGTGGCGCAACGCAGCGGCGCTGACAATCAGGCCGCCGAGCATCACGATCGCAAACGCCCAGGCCGGCCCTACTGCTCGCGTGACCGGGTAGCCGAGAACAAACGGCAGCGGCGAGAAATGGAGGAACTGCCGGCTCGGCTCGACGTGCAACTGCAGGGGCGCCGCCGACAACACCCGGAAGTCACCAACGTCGATCGTTGCGGCGCCGTAGGCACAGAGAAACACCGGAATCACGAACAGGGGATGATCTCTGAGCCACCTGCAGAATCGCGCGAGCGGTCGCGATCTCTTAATGAGATCGGAACCGAGAACGGGTGGGTTCATTCGTTGGCCATCCGATCTACCTGACGAGACGGGGATCGATGGCGTGTTCGGTCACCTTGGCCACGGCGACGTGCGCGGCTTGTTGGTGGCCAGGATTCAACAGCACATTGAATGTCTCTGGCACGACGGCTGAAGGCACGCGCAGCAATGCTGAACGGCTTGCCTGAAGCCAGCGATCGCCAGCCGCTCGCGTCAGATCCGTTCGGTCGAGCCAGTCCGCTGGAAGATCGGCCGGCGCCACCACGGCAACAACCAGATCGTCGGGCGCATGAAGCTTCAGCAAGCGATACCGCGTCGGCAACTCGCGAACGTCAAGCTCAAAATGAACCAGGATCTCCAGTAGCGCCGCGGCCGGACTCTCGCTGCAGTAGACGACGCGACGGCCGCGCGTGTGCCAGCGGCCCGAGGCCCGCATCCCGCCGTCTCCGCTCAACGAGACGTGGTTCGTGATCCGCCAGAGCACCACCTACGCGGCCATGCCCTCGTCGATGCGATAGAGCAATTCTTCGACAAGACGGGCCCCGGCCTCGGTGGCCAGCAGGTCAACCGGCGACCGGCCCTGGAACTGGCGCTTGGCATCGCGCAGCCATCTCCAGCCGCGCTCGCGCTCGCCAAATACTTCCGCGCACAAGGCCACCACACGCGCCACTCGCACCACGCGATCCGACTCGTCGCGGCTCAGCGCTTCGCGTCGTGCGCGCCGATGTGTCAGGGTCCGTCGAGGCACAACGAGCGCATATATTTCGTCGTCAGTCAGCCCCGATTGTCGCAAGGCCTCAACCACTCGAGACGGCAATCGCTGCTCGACGAGGTTCACCAGATCCTGATCCGTCCGCAAACGCTCGACGCCGAGCATCTGTTGAATCCGCTCGAGCACATTCGGGGATTCGAGGGGAGGCTCAAGCGTGGCTTTGGTTACGACGAGCTGTTTTCTGGGCATGATGCCCACTATTTTATGGCAATCTGCCCACATGGTCAAACCCCCTGATATTTACGGCCTTTTTGCGTAACTCTATCGTCCCTGGTTCGTGTCATTGCCCTGTTTCTAGACGACGATGCCATCGGCAGTGACGGCGATCAAGAAGGCAGAATTTGCGATCGATGAGGGATGACTGGGGACGGCCGATGAATGAGGGGCGGCGGACAAAAGATTCACGTCGAAGCTCAGCTTTGAGGCTACCTGCCACGTGGTACGGTACGTGCTCTTGTGATCTTTCCGGAGGGACACATGATCCGAGCGCTATTCAAACTCGTGCTGGTGGTTGTGCTGCTCGCGGCCGCCGCCGCTTTCTTCTTCGGCTACCGGCTCGGCGACGACGGCTCGGAAACGCCGGTGTCGACGCGGCAAACCGTACCGACTGTCGACACCGCCAAGGCGCGCGAAACCGGCGCCAAGATTGGAGAGACCGTCGCCACCGGCGCGGCGAAGGCCCAGGAAGTGTTGAACGAAGGCGCCTTGACGGCGAAGATCAAGTCCAAGATGGCGTTAGACGACAACATCAAAGCATTGGCGATCGATGTCGACACCGTCGGCACCGCGGTCACGCTAACCGGGACCGTGCGATCGGAGGCCGAACGCGCGAAGGCGGTTCGGCTGGCGCGCGAAACGGCGGGAGTAACGGTCGTCAACGATCGACTCGTGGTCCGATAGCGCTGCTTTCTTCCACTCCGAAGCCCGAGGAGCGGCGCTGGCGAGTCTGGTGGTGGCCATTTATACTGCTGCCACATGATGTCCCCAGCCCGCCTCGCCTCTTCTCTACTCGCGCTCGCCTGCTGCGTTGTCGAGCCGGCCACCGTGTTATCGGCAGGTCCGCCGGACTCCACCCCACCACGCACAATCCGCGTGGCGGGGGCCCCGGACTCCACCCCACCACGCACAGTCCGCGTGGCGGGGGCCCCGGTCTCCACCCCACCACGCACAGTCCGCGTGGCGGGGGCCCCGGTCTCCACCCCACCACGCACAGTCCGCGTGGCGGGGGCCCCGGACTGGGCCC
>JANOZI010000965.1:0-4302 GCA_031429375.1 Acidobacteriota bacterium
GCCGGCCGCGTTCGCGCCGCGGCTCGCGACCGCCAAGGCGACGCTGCAGCAGACCGACGCCGGCGTCGCCCGCGGCCAGGTCCCGAACGTGAGTGACCGTACGGCCATTCGTGAGATCGGCGCCACGGTTCGGCTGCGTGAAGCGGCGCTTGCTGCGGCACGTGCTGAACGGTTGCCAAGCGTCTCGATCAACTCCACATATTCGCAGGTGGCCTACCCCGGTTTGTTCTTCCCGGTCAGTGACTTTCGCAACAACTGGACCGTGGGCGCGACGATGCAGGTGCCCATCCTCACGGGAGGCCGGCTGCGCGGCGATCAACTCGTCGCACAGGCGGAGCTGGAACAGACGCGGATGCAACTGAAGCAGGTCGAAGAGCTTGCCGCATTGGACACGCAGTCCGCGTGGGCGGAGTTGCTGGCTGCACAGGCGGCGTGGGAAGCGACCTCCGGAACGATTCAACAGGCCGGACGTGCCTACGACATCGCGGAAGTACGCTATCGCTCGGGGGTCTCGACGCAGCTCGAGCTGTCGGATGCACGACTGCTGCTGCAGCAGTCCGACGCCAACCGTGCGCAGGCGGCGCGCGACCTGCAGGTCGCCCGGGCACGGATGGCGCTCTTGCCTGACCTCCCGCTGTCGACGGGCGGCGCCGGCATCCGGCCGCAGCCCCAGCAGCAGCCATTCACCGCACCGTCTGCGCCGTCGGCGCCGCAAGGACCCTTCAACGGCGGCCGCCAGCGAATTGCCGCAGCGCAAGCTCCGGTCACGCAGGGAGTCCGCCAGTGACTGTGTCCAACACCGTATTGAAGATCGCGTCCGTCGTCGCCCTCGCGCTCTCGACCGCCGCGTGTAGCGGCGCCGAGGCCGAGAAGGGGCCCGTGGCGCCGGCGGCCATCCAGATCGGCGAAGAGAACATTGTGCTCGTCAAACGCGACACCATTGTGATCGGACCGATCATTTCTGGCGAGCTCCGGGCCGAGCGCGAGGCGACGGTTCGCGCGGAGCTCGGTGGAGCGATCCTGCAGCTGACGGTCGAGGAAGGGCAGCCGGTTCGCCGGGGAGCGCCGATCGGACGCATTGCGGCGGGCGAGCTCGACGATGCACGGCGCTCGGCGGAAATCGCCCTGGCAGCGGCAGAGAACCAGTTGAGCGTCACACGTCGCGAAGCGGAGCGCACCGAGCAGCTCGTGTCGGCGGGAGCTCTGGCCGTCCGCGATCTCGACGTCGCCAGGGCCAACGTCAGCGCGATCGAGGCCCAGCTCGCCGATGCGCGGTCGCGCCTGGTGACGATCCAGCAACAGGTGGGCGACGCCGTTATTCGCGCGCCGATTACCGGCATCGTGTCCGATCGCGCCGTTAATACCGGCGATGTCGTAGCACCCGGAACCGCCCTCGTCACGATCATCGACCCGTCGTCGATGCGGCTCGAAGCAGCCGTGCCCTCGGAGGAGTTGAGTCAACTGCGTGTGGGTGCCAGCGTCCAGTTCTCGGTCCGTGGCTACGAGCAGAGCTTCGAAGGGCGGATTCAGCGTATCAGCCCCGCGGCGGATCCGGCCACTCGGCAGGTGCCGATTTTCGTGCAGATTTCAAACCCCGGCGGCCGGCTGGTTTCTGGTCTTTACGCCGAAGGTCGTGTGGTCGCACAGTCGGCGGATGGTCTGATCGTCGCCGAGAATGCCATCGACACGGCCGCGAGTCCGCCCTGGGCACTGCGCGCCTCGGGAGGCAAGACCGAGAAGGTCACCGTGACCCTCGGGCTGCGCGATACGCGAACCGAGCGGGTGCAGGTCACTTCCGGCCTTAACGACGGTGACCTCCTGTTACGCGGTCCGGCGCGGGGCATCGCACCGGGAACCCGCGTCATCGCCGGCCGGCCGGCGGCAAGGTAGCGATGTTCATTTCGGATGTCGCCATCAAGCGCCCGGTTCTCACGATTGTCGCGACGCTCGCGCTCGTCGTTTTTGGCGTTGCGGCACTGCTGCAGCTCGACACCGATGAGTTCCCCGATGTCCAGCCACCGGTGGTCGCCATCGCGATTCTCTATCCCGGTGCGTCTCCCGACACGGTCGAACGCGAGGTCATCGAGCCCATCGAGGAGGTGATTTCCGGGATCAGCGGTGTCGACCAGATCACCTCATCTTCGCTCGATAGCTTCGGCAACGTGATCGTGCAATTCGTCTTCGAGAAGGACCTTCAGCAGGCCACCCAGGAGATCCGCGACGAAATCTCGGGCATTCGCAACCGTCTGCCGCCAGAGATGGAAGAGCCCGTGCTGACGCGGTTCGATCCCGCGGATCAACCGATCATGTCTTTGACGCTGACGTCGCCCGCGTTGACCAACGCCGAGTTGACGCGGCTGGTCGACCCGGATGTGAGCCGGCAGTTCCGCGGTCTTCAGGGGGTGGCCGAGGTCAACGTTGTCGGCGGGGTCGAGCGTGAGCTGACCGTGGAGTTGCGGCCCCGGGATCTACAGGCGTCCAGCGTCAGTGTCGGTCAGCTGGTCCAGGCGCTGCAGGCGCAGAATCTCGCGGCACCGGTCGGCCGGCTCACCCGCGACCTTGACGAGCGGACGATCCGGCTGCGCGGACGCCTGCAGACACCGCCCGAGTTCGCCCAGCTCATCGTGTCGGATTCGGGGGGCCGCGTCATTCGGCTCGGCGATGTCGCGACGGTCCGCGATGGGACCGAGGATCCGCGGTCGGCGGCTTATTACGATCAGGAAGCGGCGGTCGGAATTGACATCGTCAAATCCAAGGGCTTCAGCACGACCGCGGTGGCGGACGCGGTGCGGCGCGAGGTCGACAGCATCCAGCAGCGTCTGCCCGGTGGTGTGACCCTGCGTGTCGTTCGTGATGCCGGCATCCGCGTCGCCAACTCGGTGAGCACCGTCCAGGCAGCCCTCATCGAGGGCGCGGTGCTGACGGTGTTGGTCGTCTTTCTCTTCCTCAATTCGTGGCGGTCCACCGTGATCACCGGTCTGGCGCTCCCGGTGTCGGTGCTCGCGTCCTTCGTCGCGGTGTGGGCGTTCGGGTTCACCCTCAACACCATGTCCCTGCTTGGCCTGTCGCTGGCCATCGGCATTCTGATCGACGACGCCATCGTGGTTCGCGAGAACATCGTCCGCCATGTCGACATGGGCAAGGACCACCTCAAGGCGGCGTTCGAAGGCACCGATGAAATTGGCCTGGCCGTCGCCGCGACGACGTTTTCGATCGTCGTGGTGTTCGTGCCGATTGCGTTCATGGGCGGCATTGCCGAGCAGTGGTTCGCGCCCTTCGCCCTGACCCTCGCGTGTTCCGTCCTGGTGTCGCTGTTCGTGTCGTTCTCGCTGGATCCGATGTTGTCGGCCTACTGGCCCGATCCGCACTATCGGATCGAGGAGCGTGGCTGGATCTCACGGCAGCTGGCGTACTTCAACACCTGGTTCGACCGGCAAGCCGGGCGCTACAAGGTCGTGATTGCGTGGGCACTCGACCATCGCTGGTCGATGGTGACGCTGGCGCTGGGCACGTTCGTAGCCGCGCTGGCGCTGCCCGCGACGGGTGTCATCGGCGCGAGCTTCTTTCCCGTCACCGATGATTCCGAGTTCACCATCGCGCTCGCGACGCCGCCGGGCTCGAATCTCGCGTATACCCGCATCAAGACACTCGAAGCGGCCGCGCTGGCGAAGTCTAAACCGGAAGTGGTCTACACCTATTCAACGATCGGCGGCCGCGGCGACGCCGTCGACGAGGCGACCGTTTTCGTGAAACTGACGGCGAAGCACGAGCGCGACCGCAGCCAGGACGCGGTCGCTGCCGAAATTCGTGGTGAGCTCGGACGCATAGTGGGCGTCACGGCGTCGATCGCCGGGGGCTTTGGCGATCAGAAACAGATTCAGCTGCAGCTGCAGGGGCCCGACACGGCGACGCTGGTCACGCTCGCGGACGACGTCATGAACGTCGTGCGGCAGGTGCCCGGCGCGGTCGACGTCGATCTGTCGACGAAAGGGCAGAAACCCGAGCTCGATGTGCAAATCGATCGCGGGCTGGCGGGGTCGCTTGGCATCACCGTTGGCCAGGTGGCGCAGGCGTTGCGGCCGGCGTTTGCCGGCATCGATGCCGGTGACTGGATCGATCCCTCGGGCGAGACTCGCGATGTGACGGTGCGCTTCGCGCCAGAGTCACGCACCAACGTGCGCGACCTTGAAGCGCTGCCGCTGATGATCCCGGCCGTCGATGGGCGGCAGACCAGCATCCCGCTTGGCCAGGTGGCGCGCGTCTCACCGGCGCTCGGCCCGGCGCGTATCGATCATCTCGATC
>JANOZI010000966.1:0-2825 GCA_031429375.1 Acidobacteriota bacterium
GCGCCACTGACCGCCGCGCCGTCATCCAGGGCCTGTTGCTGAGGGTGCAGGCCGGGGTATTTCGGCAGCAGCGACGGGTGGATGTTCAGGATCCGATTTGGATAGGCGTCGACGAAGACCGGGCTGAGTCGCCGCATGAAACCCGCCAGGCACACCAGGCCAACACCGCGATCCTTCAACTGGGCGATCAGCATTCGGTCGTAATCCTCTCGCGAGGCGTACTCGCGATGACTGAGGATCACGGTGTCGATGCCGGCCGCACGCGCGTGGGCGAGCCCGGGCGCATCGGCGATGTTCGAGATGACGACCGCGATGCGCGCGTCGAGGCGTCCGTCGGCAATGGCATCGATGATCGCCTTGAGATTGGAGCCGCGGCCCGAGATGAGGACGCCGAGGACTCGCGGAACCGGCATCAGGCCGATTCCGCCAGCTTCGTCGCAGAGCGGAGGGACAACGCGACGAACGTGAGCGTGCCGTTGGTGCATCCACCCGTCGGCAATGTCGGCGCGCCGATCACGAAGAGGTTGTCGTGGTCGTGCGTGCGGCCGAAGCTGTCGCACACGCTGGTCGACGGGTCGGTGCCCATCCGGCACCCGCCCGCGGGATGGTCCCAGTACGTCGACACCGACGGCTTGCCGGTCAGCCGGCCGTTGCCGGTGCGAACCAACCGCTCGAACAACGCGGTGGTGTGCGCCAGCGTCGCGGCTTCGCGCGCCTGCGCCACGGCATCGAGACGGCGCTCGATCGTCGGCATCGGATCGCCGTATCGATTCTTCGACGTGGTGTCGAGCGACAACCGGCTGTCGATCGAAGGGTGCGAGTCGTAGTACGTGCGCAGCCGCACCGAGCTGCCCTTCGTCGCCCGGCCGCGCCAGTCGGCGAGCAGCTCGTCGCCGAACAACAGCTTGCCGCCGGCGTCGCGCAGCCGCGGCTCCTTGCCGGCCGAGCTCTCCCACAGCCGCGTGTCGTGCCGCACGTACGCCGTGCCGGTCGGGCAGCGGAAATGCTCGCGCGAAATCAGGCTGTGCGTCATGTTCTGGCCGGGAAACGTCTCGTCGTCGATCTGCGCCTGCCCCGAGATGAACTTGTGGCCGTTCATGTAACGGCCAACGGCACCCGAGCGGTTCGCCAGGCCGTTCGGAAACCGCGCGTTGGCCGACAGCAACAGCAGGTGCGGACTCCAGCATTGCCCCGACGCCAGCACGAACTGCCGGGCGCGATACTCGGTGACCTCGCTGGGACGATCCTGGTGCACGCCTTGCGCCATCACAATTCTCGAGCTGCCATCTCCGAGCACGAGCTTGCGAATCAGCATCCGGTCGTGCAGCGTGACCTTCTTCGACGCCACGAGCTGTTGATAGGTGTAGTCCGGCGAGTACCTGGCGCCAGTCGGGCAGACCTCGCCGCACGTGTCGTACATGCCGCAAGCGCCCCGCCCGCCAAACGGCGCGGTGACGTTCCGCGCCAGTGGCAGCGGGGAAAACTTCAAGCCGCTCTGTTCGGCCCACCGCTTCAGGATTTGCAGGTTGTACGAGAGGGGCATCGCCCGTTGGGGATAGGGGGCCGATCGCGCGTCTTCGGCATACGGGCTCGGATCGCCGGCGACATTCAAGCGGCGCTCCGCTTCAACGTAGTAGCGCTCGAGCTCGGCCCACTCGATCGGCCAGTCGTCGGCCAGGCCGTAAGTCGACTTCAGCCGCAGGTCTTCCTCGGAAAAACGGTTACACGCCCCGCCCCAATGCAGCGCCTGCCCGCCCACCGCCATCGTCATCGAAATCATGCCCCTGGCTTGCTGATCCTCGATGAAGTCACCGTGCCACGGATGCTCGCCGTAATCGAGCGCGCGCTTGTGGTACTGCAGGCGGTTCTCACGATCGAAGATCGACCGGCCCGCTTCGACGACGGTGATCCGGAGACCGGGTTTGAGCTCGGCGAGACGCTCGACGAGCATCGCGGCGGTGATGCCGCCGCCAATCACGCAGATATCTGATTCGTGAATCGCCATGAAACCGCCGGATCTGTTCTGAGCTGTTTCGAGTCTGTGTCTAATCTGCGTCTAACCTGTGGCTCAAATCTGTGGCCCGGCGAGCGGTCGCGGCCGCACGGTGGTGATCTGGATGGCGCGATTGGTGTGCCGGCCGATGCGGGCGTTGTAGCAGAGATCGTTTGCGGCGCTGCTGCGAAAGTAGTGGGCCATCAGGTCGGCGACGACGTGCTTGCCGTCGGGCCGCCCGGGAAGATTGCGGACGTCGGCGGCTTTAAAGGCTTCGTCGACAATCGCGCGGCGTGTCTCGAGCGCTAACGTGCCGAAGCGCCCGCCGCGCTCGCGCGCCGCTTGTTGAAGCGCCGTGATCTGCTTCGCATAGCCGGGTGCCGGCGACGGGCCGGTGCGCACCAGCCGCGGATCCCCGTAGCCATGTGACAGCGGCACACCTTCCCGATAGTCTCGAATCCAGATCAGGAAATTATCGACGGCCTGGTCCTGCCCCTTCGCGCCGATGGCGGCCGGGAGCACGGTGGCCGCGACATCTCGAAGCACGAGCACCTGATCGGGGGCAAGCTCGTCGACCTTCGCCAAAACTGCGGCGGACAAGTCGGGGTAGAAAACCCGGAGCAGCGGAAGCGAGGCGGCGCTCCCGAGCCATTGCAGCAGCGTTCTGCGCTTCATGAGCGCATCCTAGCACCGCCTCAGCATGGCTCGCTGGTGGATTACTTCCTGCCCTCGGCCGTGCGGAAGCGGGCCGGCCGTGTTAACAATTTCAAGTTCCCAGTTAACAGTTTCCAGGGCTGGCAACTGGCAACTGGCAACTCTTAACTGTTATCGG
>JANOZI010000967.1:0-1994 GCA_031429375.1 Acidobacteriota bacterium
ACGCCCGCGAAATGGCGGCGTGGATCGGCACCATTCCCTATGAAGTGCTCTGCCGCCTCGGCTCGCGCGTCGAGCGCAAGTACGACTAGGCCACAGAGACACCAAGACACAGAGAATACTGTTCGAAATACTTCTCGAAAAAGGCGCTTGTCGTTAGCCGACGATGAGAAAATGGGTTTGTTCTAACGTGGCCTTCGTGTTCTTCGTGTTTGAATTTAGAAAAATGGTCTTCTCGGTGTCTCGGTGTCTCGGTGGCTGTTCTGCTCGGTGGGCTACGCAATGAAACAGCCGAAGCCGGTGTTCGTCTGCCAGGAGTGCGGCACGCAGCAGCCCAAGTGGCAGGGCAAGTGCCACGACTGCGGCGCGTTCAATTCGTTTGTCGAAGAGCGCGCCGTCGAGCTCGGCGCGGGCGGGCCCACCGCGCATCGCTACTCGCTGAGCGGCGTCGTGCCGCAGGGCGCGATCAAGTACGCGGACATCGAAGCGTCGCGGGCCGATCGCCTCTCGACCGGCATCAACGAATTCGATCGCGTGCTCGGCGGCGGCATCGTGCCAGGTTCGCTCGTACTCCTCGGCGGCGAGCCCGGCATCGGCAAGTCGACGCTGCTGCTGCAGGCGGCCGCCAACTTCGCCGCCACGGTCGGCCCGGTGCTCTACGCGTCGGGCGAGGAATCCGAGCACCAGATCAAGGCGCGCGGCGATCGGCTCGGCATCGGCGACGCGCCGCTCTACCTGCTCGCCGAAACCTGCATCGAGCGCATCCTCGAAGAAGCCGGCCGCATCAAGCCGGTGCTGATGATCGTGGACTCGGTGCAGACGGTGTTCTCGCTGAAGTTCCAGTCGGCGCCCGGCAGCATCGGCCAGGTCCGCGAAGCGGCCACGCAGTTCCTGTTTACCGCGAAGGGCCACAACATCCCGACGTTCCTGGTCGGCCACGTCACCAAGGACGGCAACATCGCCGGACCCAAGGCGCTCGAGCACGTCGTCGACACCGTGCTGTATTTCGAAGGCGAGCGCCATCATTCGCACCGCGTCGTCCGCGCGGTGAAGAACCGGTTCGGCGCGGTGAGCGAGCTGGGCGTGTTCGAGATGACCGGCGCCGGGCTCCGGCCCGTGCCCAACCCGTCGGCGCTCTTCCTGGCGGAGCGCCCCGTGGCGACACCGGGTTCAGCGGTGCTGTGCTGCCTCGAGGGCTCGCGCCCGCTGCTCGTCGAAGTGCAGGCCCTCGTGAGCAGCAGCAGCTACGGCACGTCGCGGCGCATGGCGGTCGGCATCGATCAGAACCGGCTGTCGCTGCTGCTCGCGGTGCTCGAAAAGCGCGCCGGCCTTCACCTGGTGTCGGACGATGTGTTCGTGAACATCGCCGGCGGCATGAGCATCGACGAGCCCGCGGTCGACCTGGCGATCGTGGCGGCGGTCGCCTCGAGCATGCGGAATCGGCCCATTACGCCCGGCACGGCGGTGTTCGGCGAGGTCGGCCTGGGCGGCGAGGTCCGCGGCGTGGCGCAAGCCAACCTTCGGATCCGCGAGGCCGAGCAAATGGGGTTCACCCGCATCGTCTTGCCGGTCGCAAACATCGACGCGGAATTGGGCGAACCGCACCGTTTGACGTCGCCTGCCAGCGAAGAACCCGGCAAGGCGGGCTTGCCTGGCGCAGCTTTAGCGAAGGCGGAACTCGTCGGTGTGCGAACGGTCGGCGAGGCCCTGGACATGCTCCTCGCTTGACCTGCCCGCCCCGGCGGTTCTAAGGTTGCCGGATATACTCCCGCGTTCTGTTGCGGATACTTCATATGGCCTGGTTCATACTCGCGCGGCTTGTTTTCGTGGCGGCGGTCGCCTATTCCGCTTACTTATTGCGGCCGGTCGATCCCGATCCCCTCATCAACATCGCATTCGGGCTCGCGCTGGCCATCGTGTCGGTCGGCTTCGAGTGGACCCTGCGCCACACGGCGGTCACCCACATGCTGGGGGCGGTGATCGGCGGCGCGATCGGA
>JANOZI010000968.1:0-3797 GCA_031429375.1 Acidobacteriota bacterium
CGATGTTCTCGTAGACCGTCAGGTTGTCGAGCAGGTGGTAGCTCTGGAACACGAAACAGATGTGCTGTTTCTGCGCGCGCATCCGGTCCTTCGCCGACAGCTGGTGAATGGGATCGTCGAACAGCCAATATTCGCCGGTCCAGGCGCTGTCGTGCATGCCGAGGATGTGCAGCAGCGTGCTCTTGCCGGCGCCCGATGGCCCCATGATCGAGACGAAGTCGCCCTGCTTGATTTCGGCGTTGACGCGGCGCAGCACGAAGGTTTGAGACAGGCCGTGCCGGTAGGACTTTTCGATGCTATTCAGTTTGATCATTGGGAGCAGGGATCAGGGGTCAGCGGGTCAGGGCTCAGCGAGTCATTCGGAGCGCAACGCGCGCATCGGGTCCACCCGCATCGCGCGCCTAGCCGGAACATAACACGCCACGCCCGCCATCGTCAGCAGCAACAACGCCAGTGAGGCATAGATGAGCGGATCGGTGGCGCTGGTATTGAAGAGCAGGCCGCGCAGCAGCCGCGTGGCCACGACCGCGACGCCCAGCCCGATTGCGACGCCCACGATCGCCAGCCGCAGGCCCTGGCCGATCACGAGGCTGAACACCTGCCATGGGTTGGCGCCGAGCGCCAGCCGCACGCCGAGTTCAGGGATGCGCTGCGTCACGCTGAAGCTGATCAGTCCATAAATGCCGACCGCCGCCAGCAGCAGGGCCAGGCCGGCAAAGCTTGCGATCAGGAACGACCGAAAGCGCGGCTGGCCGGTGGATTCGTCGATGATCTGCTCGATCGTCTTGACGTCGCCCACCGGCAGGTCCGGATCAATCTGGGCGACCGCAGCCTTCACGGCGGAAGCGGTGGCCGCGGCGCCTTTGTCGGTCCTCACCACGGCGCCCATGTAGGGCAGCGTGAATTGCGAGTAGGGCAGGTACACGGCGGGGCGCGGCGGCGTGTCGAGCGAGCGGCGGCGCGCATCGGACACCACGCCGACCACGGTGGCCGGATCGCCGAGATCGATCTGCTCGCCGATCGGATTCTTACCGCCAAATTCTTTGAGCGCCGCTTCGTTGACCAGCGCCACGACTGGCGACTTCGGTCCGTCGCTCACCGAAAAATCACGACCGGCGATCAGCCGCAGGCCGGCCGTCTGCAGGTAGCCGGGCGAAATCGAATTCAGTTCCGCCACGGTCTTTTCGGCCGGCGGCTTTTCCGGTTGGCCGATCACATGGAACGATGCCTGCGCGTTGCCGCCGCCAAACGGAAATGGAAACAGCATGGCCGATTGCGCGGTGAGCGGATTCGCCTGCAGCCGTTCCAGCACGCCCATGTAGAACCGGCGCTGTGCCTCTTCGTCGTAGCGCGCGAGCGGCAGCATCAGCTCCACCGTGATCAACTCGCTGGTGCGAAATCCCGGATCGACCGCGCGCAGCCGAGAGAAGCTGGTCAGCATCAGTCCGGCGCCGATCAGCAGCACGAGCGCGAGCGCGACTTGCAAGACCACCATCACATTGCGCGCGCCCGTGCGCGACGAGCCGGCACGGCCGCCGTCCTTGAGGTCGCTATTGAGCTCGGGCCGCGACGCGTGCAGGGCGGGGGCGAGGCCGAACAGCACGCCGACCGCGATGGTGGCGGCAAAAGTGAAGAGCGCGACACGCCAATCAAGCGTGACCTCGTCCAACCGCGGAAGGTTGTCGGGCGCCACGCTCACCAGCAGGTCAAGCGCCCAGTTCGCGACCAGCAAACCGAGCGCTCCGCCCGCGGCGGCGAGCACGAGACTCTCGGTCAGCAACTGCTGAATCAGGCGGCCGCGTCCCGCGCCAAGGGCGGTGCGCACCGCCAGCTCGCGGCGGCGCGCGGCTCCTCTGGCCACCAGCAGGCCCGCCACGTTCGCGCAGGCAATCAGCAGCACGAAGCCCACCGCGCCCATCAGCACGAACAGGGCCGTGCGAACGTCGGCCACCATGCTGTCGGCCAGCGGGTTGCCGTCGAGCGCTTCGCCGGCGTTGGTCTTGGCGAATTCGCCTGCCAGCCGCGAGCCGATGGCCTTGAGTTGTTCGCGAGCCTCGACCAGGGTCTTGCGCCGATCGACCCGGGCCACCGCACTGAAGTACTGCACTTCGCGGCTGCCGGCTTCGTCGAGGCTGAAGGGCGACGTCGGAACGTCGAGCGGCGACAGCATCCATGCGTCGCTCTTATTGGGATGGCGAAACGTGTCGGGCACGACGCCGATAATCTGGGTGGGCGTGCCGTTGAGCCTGACCTGCGAGCCGACCACCGAGTCGGCGCCGCCAAAGTGCTGCCGCCAGATCGCTTCGCTGATCACCGCGACCGCGGCGCCCGGCTGGTCTGACGCCTCGTGGTAGGTGCGGCCCCTCACCGGCGGCGCGTCGAACACATCGAAGAAGCCGGCCGTGGTCTGCATCCCCATGATGCGCACCGGTTCGCTGCGGCCGGTGAGGTCGACGATGTCCGACCGGTAGCCGGCGATGCTGGAGAGGTTGGTCGCGTCGTTCTTCAGGTCGCGATAATCCGCCGCCGAGAACGACGCTTCTTCGCCGCGCGCGCTGATCCGGACCAGCCGGAGAATGCGCTGCGAGTCCTTGTAGGGAAGCGGGCGAAGCACCACGCCATCAACGATGCTGAAGATGGCCGTGGTGCCGCCGATGCCGAGCCCAAGCGTGACGAGGGCCACGAGCGTAAAGCCCTTGGCCTTCAGCAAAGACCTGAACGCGTACCGTACGTCCCGGACGATCGCGTTCATGGGGACTGCCGCCGTCAGGCGGTCGCGCCCACGTTCTCTTCGACGACCCGGCCGTCGAAGAGGTGGACACCGCGATCGGCGTGTGCCGCGTAGCGCGGATCGTGCGTCACCATGCAGATCGTGGCACCGCCGCGATGCAGTTCGCGCAACAGATCCATCACGGCCTCGCCGTTCTTGGAGTCGAGGTTACCGGTCGGTTCGTCCGCCAGCAGGATCGAGGGCTGGCCGCCGACCGCGCGCGCCACCGCGACACGCTGCTGCTGACCGCCGGAGAGCTGCGACGGGAGGTGCTTGGCGCGGTGGGCCATGCCGACGCGCTCGAGCGCGGCATTGGCGCGCTCGCGGCGTTCGGCGGCTTTCATGCCGCGATAGATCAACGGCAGCTCGACGTTCTCGAACACCGTGAGGTCGCCGATCAGGTTGAAGCTCTGGAAGATGAAGCCGATTTCGCGGTTGCGCACGCGGGCGCGCTCCGACAGCGAGAGGTTGGCGACTTCATTGCCGTTGAGCGTGTAGGTGCCCTCGCTGGCGGTGTCGAGCAGGCCGAGAATCGCGAGCAGGGTCGACTTGCCGCAACCCGACGGTCCGGCGATGGCGACGTACTCACCCTGCTGGATCTCCAGGTGAATGCCGGCCAGGGCGTGGGTTTCGACCTCGTCGGTATAAAACACCTTCTTGATGCCGTTGAGGCGAATCAGGGGCTGCGCGGAAGCGTTCATCTGGGGCTCCTTGGGTAGTTAACGCAAACGTATGCGATCAAATTGATCCCACGCCGACATGTCGGAGAGCACGACTTCGTCGCCTTCCGCCAGGCCGCCGAGAATCTCGATGGTGTTCACCGAACTGCGTCCAAGCTGCACTTGAATCCGGCTGGCTTCGCCGGTGACCTAGTCGAGCTTGAAGAGCCCGACCGTGCTTTGTTCCTGGCCAAACGCCGGGCGGCCAACCGAGAGGACGTTATCCAGCCGCTCGAGTTCAATCGTGCCGTCCACGCTCAGGTCGGGCCGGGCGCCTCGCGGCAGCGCCCCTTCGAGGGCGATGTCCA
>JANOZI010000969.1:0-2289 GCA_031429375.1 Acidobacteriota bacterium
CGCGGCCGGCCAGCATGAGGGCGGTGAGCACCGGGCCGAGCTCCTTAATCATCGACGCGCTAATCAGTCGCCCGACGAACGGCCGCGCGCCGAACTGATCCAGCGTCATGCCCATTTGCAGCGCGAGCACGGCGCCGGTGAAGAAGCCGGTCAGCAGCACGACCGTCAGCGAGCCCAGGCCGATGACCTCGATCTGCTCCATCACGTCGCGCGCATAGAACGGCCGCGTGACCGAGCCCTTGGCCGCGGCGACGCATAACTTCACGTAGTCCTGGACTTCGAGCAGGGCCTTCTTGATCCATTCGGTCAGCCAGTGTCCCTCGTTGAGGATCTTCATCGACGGTCTGCCGTTCCGAGCCCAAGCTCGCGGGTGCGCAGCGAGCGGATCTGATCGCGCAATGCCGCGGCCCGCTCGAAATCGAGGTTGGCGGCGGCGCCCTTCATCTCGCGCTCGAGGCCGGCGATGTGGGCGTCGAGCTCGGCCTGCGTCCGGAACGCAAGCCGGGTGTCGCGCGGGTCGGTCAGCGACGAGTAATCGCGATCGTACACGCTCGATAAGGCGTCGTCGATCGCCTTGACGATACTGGTCGGCGTGATGCCGTGCTCGGCGTTGTATTCCGCCTGCCGCTTGCGGCGCCGTTCGGTTTCGTTGATCGCTGCCCGCATCGAGTCGGTCACTTTGTCGGCATACATGATGACGCGGCCGTTGATGTTGCGCGCCGCGCGGCCCGACGTCTGGATCAGCGCGCCCGCCGAGCGCAGAAAGCCTTCCTTGTCGGCGTCGAGAATGGCGACCAGCGAGACTTCCGGCAGGTCGAGGCCTTCGCGCAACAGGTTGATGCCCACCAGCACGTCGAAGACGCCGCGGCGCAGGTCGCGCAGGATCTCGACGCGCTCGAGCGTGTCGATGTCGGAGTGCAGGTACCGCACCTTCACGCCGAGCTCCTGGTAATACTGCGTGAGGTCTTCGGCCATGCGCTTGGTGAGCGTGGTCACGAGCACGCGCTCGCGCTGGGCGGCGCGCTCGCGGATCTCCTTCAGCAGATCGTCGACCTGGCCCTTGACCGGGCGGACTTCCACCGGCGGATCCATCAGGCCGGTCGGGCGAATCACCTGCTCGACGAACACGCCGCCGGACTGGTGCAACTCGTACGGTCCCGGCGTCGCCGACACGTAGACCAGCTGGCCGACGCGCGCTTCCCACTCTTCGAAACTGAGCGGACGATTGTCGAGCGCCGACGGCAGGCGGAAGCCGTACTCGACCAGCACCTCTTTGCGCGAGCGGTCGCCGAAATACATGCCGCGCACCTGGGGCACCGTCTGGTGGCTCTCGTCGACCACGACCAGCGCGTCCGGTGGCAGGTAGTCGAGCAGCGTCGGCGGCGGCTGGCCGGCGGAGCGCTGCGTCAGGTGGCGCGAATAGTTCTCGATGCCATGGCAGTAGCCGATCTCGCGGATCATCTCGAGGTCGAACATGGTGCGCTGGTGCAGCCGCTGGGCCTCGAGCACCTTGCCGTCGCGCTCGAGCTCGGTGCGGCGCTGCTCGAGCTCGATCTTGATCGTGCCGACCGCTTCCTTGAGCCGCTCGCGGCCCGTGACGAAGTGCGATTTCGGATACACCGCCGTGCGATCGTGCCGGCGCAGCGCCTTGCCCGTCAGCGGATCGAACGACGTCAGCTCGTCGACCTCGTCGCCGAACAAGCCGATGCGGAGCGCGAACTCCTCGTACGACGGATAGACCTCGATGATGTCGCCGCGCACCCGGAACGTGCCGCGGCCGAACTCGTGGTCGTTGCGCTCGTACTGGATTTCCACCAGCTTGCGCAGGATCTGATCGCGGTCGATGCGCTGGCCTTTTTCGAGCGGCAGCACCAGGCCGTAGTAGGCGTCGGGCGAGCCGAGGCCGTAGATGCACGACACGCTGGCGACGATGATGACGTCGCGGCGCTCGAAGAGCGAGCGGGTCGCCGACAGCCGCATCCGATCGATCTCGTCGTTAATCGTCGATTCTTTCTCGATGTAGGTGTCGCTCGACGGCACATAGGCTTCGGGCTGGTAATAGTCGTAATAGCTGACGAAGTACTCGACGGCGTTGTCGGGGAAGAAGCGCCGGAACTCCTGGAACAGCTGGGCCGCCAGCGTCTTGTTGTGCGCCATCACCAGCGTGGGGCGGTTCACGCGGTTGATGACCTGCGCCATGCTGTAGGTCTTGCCGGACCCGGTGACGCCGAGCAGCACCTGGTGCTTGTCGCCGCGGTTGAGCCCGTCGACCAGCTCAGGCACGGCATG
>JANOZI010000970.1:0-1641 GCA_031429375.1 Acidobacteriota bacterium
GCGCGTCGCGGCCGATCAGCAGCGGGATGACGTGATCGGTGAGGTAACTGGCCACCGCCAGCTCGCGGCCGTTCAGCGTCGCATCGCCGAGCCCGGTGATGCCGTCGCTGGTCGTGAGTTTCAAGGTCACGAAATTGCGGCCGGGGCTGCAGACGATGACCTTGCCGTCGGTAATGTTCATGGAGAGCCTGCCTCGCCGTAGCCTCGACGGAGCTCGAAGAGCATAGTCGGGGCGAAGGCGGGCCGCCCAGCATACGCCAGAAACAAAGAAACCACGAAGAACACCAAGGGAAGCAAGCCTCAAGCCCCAAGTCTCAAGCTCCGAAAGTAACTGCGTCCAGATTGCGCGGGATAACATGACGCGTCAGGATGGGCCGCCATGCTTGAGATCGACGAGAAGGTCGAGCGCCTCGCCCGTCTCGCCGCCGCCCAGGGGCTGGGCGGCATCCTGCTCAATACGCAGCCGAACTTCTCGTGGCTGACCGGCGGCCGATCGAATCGCATCGACGGCAGCCGCGAGAACGGCAGCGGCAGCCTGTTCGTCAGCGCGCGCGGCCAGCGCTTCGTGATCGCCAACAACATCGAAATGCCGCGCCTGCACGACGAGGCGTTGGCCGGGCTGGACTTCACGCCGCGCGAGTACCAGTGGACCGAGGACCAGGCGGACCCCGGCACCCCGATCGCGATCGCCAGGCGTGCGGTCTGCGGCGAGGGCGGCGCCGGCGTCGGGTGCGACAGCATGCTGCCGGGAGGCACGCCGATCGAGGCCGGCATCGCCGCGACGCGCGCCCTCCTTACCGATGCGGAGGCGTCGCGCTATCGGGTGCTGGGCAACGAACTGGGCCGGGTCGTCGGTGATGTGTGCCGCGGCCTGGTGCCCGATCTCGAGGAACGGCAGATCGCGCAGCGTGTCGACGCTGCGGTAGCCGGCATCGGTGCGCGCGCGGTGGTGACGCTCGTCGCCGCCGACGACCGCATGGGACGCTTCCGGCACCCCGCGCCCACCGCGGCGCGATGGCGGCAGAGGGTGATGGTGGTGGTGTGCGCGCAACGCGACGGGCTCGTCGCACCGTTGTCGCGGATCGTCGTTGCCGGTGGAGCCGCGGACACGCTTGAAACACTGACGCGGGCGACCGCGGGTGTGTTCGAGCGGCTGCTTGCAGCCACCGAACCCGGCGCAACCGGAGCGCACGTGTTTGGCGTGGCCGCACAGGCGTATGCCGATGCCGGATTCGCCGGCGAAGAAACCCGGCATCACCAGGGCGGCGCAACCGGCTACCGATCGCGGGAGTGGATCGCGCACCCGGCGTCGCGCGAAGTCGTGCAGGCGCAGCAGGCGTTTGCGTGGAACCCGAGCATTACCGGCACGAAGGTCGAAGAAACGGTGTTGCTGACCCCGGCCGGGCTCGAGGTGATCACCGCGAGCCCGGGCTGGCCGTCTATTCCGATCTGCGTCCGCGGCCGGGCGCTGGCCGCCCCGGGCGTTCTGGCCCTCTAGAACCGGCGGCCTCGTGGGCTCGCTGCGCTCGGTCCTTCGGACCTCGTGGGCGAAGCCCCGAGTCCTTTGGGCCTACCTGTTACCGCGCCGTCTTTCGCGCTTGACACGCCGGGTGCGCGGGCGTAGTTTGGCCCATCATTAGC
>JANOZI010000971.1:0-1564 GCA_031429375.1 Acidobacteriota bacterium
CGGTGCCCAGCCCGCCAAGCCCCCGCAGCAGTGACGTATTGCCGGTGGCTTTCGCCGATGCGAGCACGATGCCGTCCACCTGTCGCGCCCGCAGCATCTCGATTTCGGCGCGTTCCTTCCGCGCGTCTTCTCCCGACGAGCACAACAACAAGCCGTACCCGCGAGCGCTCACCACCGTTTCCAGGCCCGCGACGATCTCGACGAAGAACGAGTGCATCAGGTCGGGAATGATGATGCCCACCGTATTGGTGCGGCGCAGCGACAGGCTGCGCGCCACGGCATTGGGCCGGTAGCCCAGCTCTTCGACCCGCTTCAGCACACGCGCGCGCGTGACCTGGCCGATGTCGGCGTGGTGATTCAACACTTTGGAAATGGTCGTGACGGACACCCCGAGGTCCGCCGCGATCCGCTTCATCGTCGGGGTCATCATCCGCCTTCGCGCAAAGCGCTTCGGCGCGACATCACGTGAACTTCACCAGGTCGGCGATTTGAATCGGGCGGTTCTGGTCGATGCTCTTGCGTGCCGCAATCCCGGTCAGGCACGACATCGCGCCCGCGCGGGACCCCGGCAGGCGCATGTGAACCGGCGCGTCGGCCTTGCGGAAGATCAAATCGCGCAGCCGCGTGTCGCCGCCGCCGTGCCCGCCCGCGCTCGAGCCGAACGGTTCGATTTTCTCGCGCTTCCCGAAGTTCCGCATCAAGTACATCTCGGTTTCCATCCCCGGGTCCCACGCCTGGCGCTCGTAATCGCGGACTTCAAAGCGGCCCTTCGTGCCGTTGAACGCGACGCGGTAGCCCTCGACGGGCATGAAAGTGTTGACCGAATAGCTCATGTTGACGCCGTTCGAGTAGCGGACGATGGCGTTCATCGTGTCGAAGATGTCGATGTCTTCCTTGAACACGCAGCCGTCGCGGTGATAGCCGTCGGCAGACTCGCATCCCACGTATAAATCGGTGAGCGCTTTGTCCTTGGTGATGTCCCAGTAGTAATCGCACTTCGACTGGTACGGGCAGCCCCGGCACGTCGTGTGCCGGAACGGGCCGCTCTTGCCGTAATTCTCGAGGCTGCCAAACGCCGACACCTGCACCGGATCCGCGTCGAGCCACCAGTTGATCAAATCGAAATGGTGCGTGGCCTTGTGCACCCACAGCGAGCCGCCCTTCGATCGCAGCCGGTGCCAACGGCGGAAGTAATCAGCGCCGTGCCGCGTGTCGAGGTACCACGAGAAGTCCACCGAGGTGATCTTGCCGATCGTGCCCGCCATCAACAGCTCCTTGATGGTCTGGTGCTTGGGCGCGTAGCGATAGTTGAAGGTGACAACGACGTTGCGGCCGCTCTTTTTCTCGGCGTCGAGCACGGCCTGGCACTGCTTCTCGTCGATGACCATGGGCTTTTCCGTCATCACGTCGAAGCCGCGATCGAGCGCTCTGATGATGTACTGGCTGTGAAACGAGTCTCTCGTCGTCACCATGACGACGTCGGGCTTCGTCTTGTCGAGCATTTCGTCGAAGTTCGTAAATGTCGGACAGTCGACGCCCATGAGCGCCTTCGAGTTTTCGACGC
>JANOZI010000972.1:0-3463 GCA_031429375.1 Acidobacteriota bacterium
CCGCTCGTAGTCGCGGATCTCGAGGCGGCCCTTCGTGCCGTTGAACGCGACGCGGTAACCCTCGATCGGCATGAACGTGTTCACCGAGTAGCTCATGTTGACGCCGTTCGAGTAACGCACGATGGCATTCATCGTATCGAAGATGTCGATGTCGGCCTTGTACACGCAACCGTCGCGGTGATAGCCGTCGGCGGACTCGCACCCCACGTACACTTCCATGAGGTTCCTGTCTTTCGTGATGTCCCAGTAGTAGTCGCACTTCGACTGGTGCGGGCAGCCGCGGCACGTCGTGTGCCGGAACGGTCCGCTCTTGCCGTAGTTCTCGAGGCTGCCGAAGGCCGACACCTGGACCGGATCCGCATCGAGCCACCAGTTGATCAGATCGAAATGGTGCGTGGCCTTGTGGACCCACAGCGACCCGCTCTTCGAGCGCAGGCGATGCCACCGCCGGAAATAGTCGGCGCCGTGCCGGGTGTCGAGATACCAGGAGAAGTCGACCGAGGTCACCTTCCCGATGGTGCCCGCCATCAGCAGCTCTTTGATGGTCTGGTGCTTGGGCGCGTAGCGGTAGTTGAACGTGACGATGACCTTCTTGCCGCTCTTCTTCTCGGCGTCGAGCACCGCCTGGCACTGCGTTTCGTCGATCGTCATGGGCTTCTCGGTCATGACGTCGAGGCCGCGCTCCAGCGCGCGGACAATGTACTGGCTGTGATAACCGTCGACGGTGGTGACCATCAGCAGGTCGGGCTTCGCTTTGTCGATCATCTGATCGAAGTCGGTGAAGGTCGGGCACGACACGCCCATCTGCTTCTTGGCGACCTCGACGCGCAAGGGATTGATGTCGCAGAGCCCGACGAACTCCGCCACGTCGGCGTACTGCTGGGCGATGGGGCGCCCCCACATGCCGATGCTGCGGACGCCGGTGCCGACGATGGCGTAGCGGCGTTTGGCCTGGGCTTTGACCGATGTGGTCCCGGCCACGGCCGCGCCGACCGCGGCGCCGCCGACCGTTGCCACGAACTCTCGCCGGCTGACTCCTTCACTGCTGCTCATCGCATCCTCCTCCCGGCACCCCATAAAGGGGTGCCCTACGAGGCGTTGGTCGTCGAGGGCCATCCTCCGCCGGATTCTGTGGCGCGGAACGCCTTCGAGGCAAGCCTTTACCTGTTCCCTTCGACTCGCCAAGCGGTCTCGGTCCGAGACCGGACACTGGCTGCGTAACGGCGGATCGATTGCGGCGAATCAGAACGAATTATAAGATCCCGGCGGAAAGTCGAGGATTCAGACGCCATGCTGAGCGAGACGCTCTTCAGAGTGCCGCGGGAGACCGGCCTGCGGATCCTCCAGCGCCGCGGCGACCGCGGCGCGCGCGAGCTGACCAGTTCACGGATCTGCCTGAGGGCCGGCGGCAGCGCCGAGTACGTGTGCCCTGACGAGGAATCGGTGATCGTCCTGCAGGAAGGCCGCGGCACGTTTGCCACGCCCGACACGACTTGGGCGGTGTCGCGTGCGAACGTGTTCGCCGAGCGAGCGACGGCACTGTATCTGCCACCGGGCGTGCCGCTCCTGGTCACGGCCGAGTCGGCGCTCGAAGCCATCGTAGTGTCGGCGCCTTCGGCTGAGCCCGGCACCGCGGTGCTCCACGGGCCCAACGACGTCACCGTGAACGCCAGGGGACGCGGTACCTACGCTCGCGAAGTCCACGATCTGTTCGTGCGCGATCCGCACGCGCGGCGGCTGATGGTCGGCGAGACGTTCAACCCGCCCGGCCACTGGAGCAGCTTTCCGCCTCACAAGCACGACGGCCGCAACGGCGAGCCGTGTCTCGAAGAGGTCTACCACTTCAGGGTGAGTCCCGCGAACGGATTCGGCCACCAGATGCTGTACACCGCCGACGGCGAGTCGGTGACGCACCAGGTGCACGACGGCGATGCGGTGCTGTTACCGTACGGATATCATCCGGTCTCGTCACCGCCGGGCTATGCCCTCTACTATCTCTGGGCGATGGCGGGCGACCAGCGGCAACTGGCCCTCTACGAAGACCCGGCGCATCGCTGGATTCACGATCATCACTGAGAAAACACATGACACGAGCGGAGGCGACCCAGGAAATCGAACGACTCGGCGTGGTGGCCGTGATCCGGATGCAGGATCCCGGGAAACTGCGCGCTGTCGTCGATGCGCTGGCGGCCGGCGGGGTGCGCGCGCTTGAAGTCACCATGACGGTGCCGCGCGCGATCGAGATGATTCGCGAGATCGCGCCGACGCTGCCGGCCGGGTTCCTGTTCGGCGCGGGCACCGTGCTCGATGCCGAGACCGCCCACCGCGTGATCGACGCGGGTGCCCAATTCGTCGTCAGCCCGGTGTTTCGCCGCGCGGTGATCGACGCGTGTCATCAGCGGGACGTGCCGGCGTTGCCCGGCTGCCTGACGCCCACCGAAATTCTCGAGGCCTGGGAGGCCGGCGCGGATATCGTCAAGGTCTTCCCCGCCACCACGTTCGGGCCGGGCTACCTCAAGGACGTGCGCGCGCCGCTGCCCCAGGTCAAGCTGATGCCGACCGGCGGGGTCACGCTCGACAATGCCGGCGAGTGGATTCGCGCCGGCGCCGTAGCCGTGGGCGTGGGCTCCGCGCTGCTCGATGCCAAGGCCATCGAGTCGGGCGACTACAAGGCGCTCGAAACCGGCGCCCGAAAGATCGTCGCAAACGTCAATGCCGCCCGCCTCCGCTAAACCCTCGGCGCGATAGACTCCGCTCAAACCTATGACACACAAAGTCGTTTCGTTCGGCGAGATCATGCTGCGGCTCAGCCCGCCGGGCTTCGAGCGGTTGCTGCAATCGCCGTCGCTCGTCGCCACGTTCGGGGGCGGCGAAGCGAACGTGGCCGTCAGCCTGGCGCAGCTCGGCCTCGACAGCTGGTACGTGACGCGGCTGCCGAAGAATCCGATTGGCGACGCGGCGATCCGCGCGCTGCGCGCCGAGGGCGTGCGCACCGAGGCGATCGCGCGAGGCGGCAATCGCGTGGGCATCTACTTTGCCGAGAGCGGCGCCAGCCAGCGCGCGTCGGTCGTGGTCTACGACCGCGCGCAATCCGCCATCAGCGAGATGACGCCCGGCACCATCGACTGGACGAAGGTCTTCGACGCGGCGTCCTGGTTCCACGTGACCGGCATCACCCCGGCATTGGGCCAGAACGGCGTGGCCTGCACGCAGGAGTCGCTGGCCGCGGCGCGCAAGGCCGGCGCGCGCGTCAGCGTCGACTTGAATTTCCGCAAGAAGCTCTGGACCGAGGCCGACGCACAGAAAGTGATGCGGCCATTGATGAAGCACGTCGACCTCGTGATCGCCAACGAAGAAGACATTCAATCCGTGCTCGGCCTGAAGGTCGAAGGGACCGATGTCGTCGGTGGACACCTCGAGGTCGACTCGTACCGGCAAGTCGCCGAGCAGATCACGCGGGACC
>JANOZI010000973.1:0-4000 GCA_031429375.1 Acidobacteriota bacterium
CCACGCCGGCGCGAAGCGCGGCAGGCGGCTTGCCGCCACCTGGAATGATTCGCTCGCCTTCACCATGTCGTCGGCACGCAGCCACAACTTGCCGCGCTCGTAATGGGCCGCCGGCCAGTCGGGTGCAAGAGTGATGGCCTCGTCGAGATCGCGCGCCGCCGCGTCGAAGTCGTTGACCTCCATGCAGGCGCTCGCGGTTGCGACCAGCGCCGCGGCGCTACGACCGGCGCCCAGTGCGTCAACGCACCGCTTCAGCCGCTCGACTCGATCGGATAAGCGAAACGCGATTGCGAAGTCGCCGGCTGCGCTGTTCGCATGCGTTGGATCAAACGATGACCCTGGCGTCATCACCAGCCACGCCGCGCCGTGCTGCTCCAGCGCCGCCGACCACTCTGCTTCGAGGTAGGCGCGTTGCGTCGTCACCAGCCGCGTGCTGTTGGTCTGGTGATCCGGAAAGGCGTCGTCCACGCCGTCGGCGCGGAGCACGACCGGATTAGGGGGGAGCTCCGGAATCAGCGGATGGCGAAACGGCCATTCCGCGGGATGCGGCGCGGCGATCACCACACCGGTGGGGTGTTCTGCCGTCCAGGCGTCGACCCAGCTGCCGGCGGCCGCGGCGTCGGCGACGATCATGAAGCGGCTGGAGGGCACAGGCTCATTGTAAACAGGCGGAGACAACCAAAGACGACCCGGTCGAGCTTTCTCCCTATACTCGGCTCTAGTTCGAGCGTTTCCCTGCCCGCGCCAGCGAGGCCACGCTCCTTTAAAAGGAGCCGTGCATGTCCGTTCAACAGCTTTCGACAGAACCCCACGACTCCTCGACTTCGCTCGGGGCAGGCCGGCGTGGGTTTCTCGTTCGCCTCATTCAAGCCACTTACACCGTGATCGGTGCGACGCTCGCCTTCGTGGTCGGCGGCGCCGCCGTCGCACCAAGCTTCAGCCGGCGCGACGCGCTCTGGCTGCACGCCGGTGATTTGCCGCAACTGGAGGACGACACGCCGATGCCGGTGACGCTGCGCATCGCGCGTCCTGACGGCGCCAGCGAGGTCGTCGATCGCCGCGTGGTGTATCTCGTGAAGAGCGGAGACGAGGTCCGCGCCTTCGATTCCACCTGCACGCACCTGGGGTGCCGCACGCGGTTCAATGCGGAGACGATGCAGATCGAGTGCCCGTGTCATGGCGGGGTCTACGACACCAGGGGCAACGTGATCGCGGGGCCGCCGCCGGCGCCGCTCGCCACGCTGCCGACCCGCATCGAGAACGACCAGGTCATGGTGCAGGTGTAGTCATGGTCGGCAACGTCCTCGATTGGCTCGACTCGCGTACCGGCTATCGGGCGCTGACCGCGCGGCTGCTCTACGAAGAGCTGCCGAGCGGCACCGGCTGGCCGTTCACGACCGGCAGCGTGGTGACGCTGCTCGTCGGCTGCCAGTTCATCACCGGGGTCGGGCTGTCGATGTACTACGTGCCGGCGCCCTCGCTGGCCTACGACAGCGTGCGGTTCATCATGTCGGGCCTGCCGCTGGGGTGGCTGTTACGCGGCCTGCATTACTGGGGCGCGAGCTTTCTCGTGGTTGCGGCCGTGGTCCACATGCTGCGCGTGTTCCTGCTCGGGTCGTACAAGGCACCGCGCGAGGTGACGTGGATCAGCGGACTGCTGATGCTGCTCGCCATTCTTGGGTTCTCGTTGAGTGGTTATCTGTTGCCGTGGGATCAGAAGGCCTACTGGGCCACGACCGTGACGATTAACGTCGCGCGCAGCACGCCGTTTCTCGGCGAGCAAATCGCCAACGTCATGCGAGGCGGTCCCGATCTTGGCGCGCTGACGCTTGGGCGCTGGTTCTCGGCGCACGTCTTCCTGCTGCCGGCCGCGCTCGTCACGTTGATCGTGGCGCACATCGCGTTGATGCGGAAGCACGGCATCTCGGGCCCGATCGAGCCCAGGCCCGGACCCCGCCTCGCCTTTTTTCCGTGGCACGTGATGCGCGACACGGTGATGATGGCGGCGGTCTTTGCCTCGCTCGTCGCGGTGGCGGCGCTCGTGCCGGCGCCGCTCGACGAGATCGCCAATCCCGCCGACGCCAGTTACATTCCGCGGCCGGAGTGGTACTTCCTGTCGCTCTTCCAGATGCTGAAGTACTTCCCCGGACCGCTCGAACCGATCGCCACGATGGTAATCCCCGGCGCCATCGTCGCGTTCCTGATGCTGTTGCCGTTCGTGGATCGCGGCGGCGGGCGTCATCCGTTCCGCGCGCCGCGCCGCATGCTGACCGCCACGCTGCTCGCGATCGGCGCCGGTATCGTGGCGCTGACCGGGCTGGGGTTTGCGGACCTTCCGGCCGGCAAAGATCCGAACGACTGGGGATTGCTCCCGATTGCCGGACTGCACATCACGATTGATCCGGCCAGTGCGTGCACGCGCTGTCATGTCGCCGGTGGCCCGGCCGCGCCGCTGGCGATCACGCGGCTCACTAAGGACGAAGAGTGGCTGCTGTCGCACATGGCCGATCCGGTGGCGATTGCGCCGGGGGTGCGTTCCGATCAGGACCCGGCGCCGAAGCCCGCGATGTCGCGGTTCCGGGCGCAGGCGGTCGTGGCGTTCCTGCGCCGCGAGCATGCCGGCGGGCGTATTCCGGATGTCGGGCCTGGCGAAACGCTCGCCGCGCTCACCTACGCGGATACGTGCGTGGTGTGCCACAAGATTTCCGGTGAGGGCGGGACGTTGGGTCCGGACCTGACGCATATCGCCACGCGCCGCGACGCCGCGTCGATCCGGGTGGTGATCGAAAACGCGCCGAGCGTTTTTCCGGACACGGCGATGCCGGTGTTCAAGAGTCGTTTGAGCGCCGAGCAGATCGATGCGCTCGTGAACTATCTGGCTGCGCGGCGATGATTCGGCGGGGCCGCGCTCGTAGGCTTCGACGCTGTGCGGCGTGTGGAATGCGACGTTCGCCATGGTTCGACCGCCCGGCGCTTGCAGCCGCCGGCTACCGCCGTGCTGGTATTTTTTTCGAAGTCCGTTCGAGTCCCTCCGCATCGTGTTGACCGCCGCTCGCGATCAAGTAACTTCGATCACATCCGCTCTCACTCGTTGATGCGCGCTCTCTGATCTTCGCCCCCCGAAGGTTTGCGCGTCTCGAACCCAAGACCTCGAGTTGCTTGGTCATCGTCCGTCTTGTCGAACGCGAGTTCGACGGAGAAAAGCATTTTGTGCCCTGATATCTCGCAGCGTCGTCGTTATTCGTGTGTCGTGGTCCGGACGCTAACCGTCGCCGCGGCGTTATCGCTCATGCCGATGACCGCCTTTGCGCAAACGATCGCCGGTGGCGACCGGCACACGATCGTGCTGAAGTCAGACGGCACCGTATGGGCGTTCGGACTCAACGACAGTGGCCAGCTCGGTGATAACACCACGACGGCGCGAACGGCGCCGATCCAGGTGAGTGGATTGAGCGGCATCGTCGCGGTGGCCGCGGGCGCCAGCCACAGCATGGCGCTGACCAGCACCGGCAATCTCTACGTCTGGGGTCTCAACAGCGCCGGACAGATCGGTGATGCCACCACCACGAGTCCGCGAAAGACACCCGTCCAATCGAACCTGACGAATGTCGTGGCGATCGACGCCGGCGCCTATCATTCGGTGGCGCTGACGTCGAGCGGCGATGTCTACACGTGGGGGAAGAATGCGAGCGGGCAGTTGGGCAATGGCACGACCACGGCGTCCACCACGCCGGTGTTGGTGATGACCGGCGTCGCCGCCATCGGCGCCGGATTCGATCACACGCTGTTCGTCAAGACCAACGGCACCGTCTTCGCGTCGGGCTCGAATGCGTACGGTCAGCTGGGCGATGGGACGACGACGTCGCCGAGGTCCACGCCGGTCCAGATGAGCGGCATCACCACCGCGACCGCGGCCACCGGTGGCGAGCTGCACTCAGTGATACTCCTGAGCGACGGGACGCTCAAGGCGACCGGTTACAACGGCTACGGCACCATCGGC
>JANOZI010000974.1:0-1763 GCA_031429375.1 Acidobacteriota bacterium
TCCGCCTGCCGCGGCGAGCCGCGGAACACCTCGGCGCCAAAGCGCGCCATGTCGTAGCGGCTGGCGCCCGTGGCCATCATCTCGATCGCGCAGCAGGCCAGGCCGAACGCCACCGGCCAGATCGCCGAGCGGCGCGCCCACTGAATCATGAATTCAGCGGACGTCGTCAAGACGGGAATTTCGTAATCAGTCTCGAGTCCCATAACGGTATCTCTTGATGACAGCCGGACCGGGCTTCGGTGGACGGACGTAGTCCGGATCGTATTCCGGGCCCCAATCGAGCACGCCCTTGCGCCAGATATAGATGTAGCCGACCACCAGGATGAGGAAAAAGACGGTGATCTGGATCAGCCCGGGCCACGACAGCCTGCGCATCGCCATCGCCCACGGATAGAGGAACGCGACTTCGATGTCGAACAGCAGGAAGATCATGGCGATCAGGTAGAACTTCACTGACTGCCGCTCGCGGGCGTCGCCCACTGGCGGCATGCCGCACTCGTACGCCGCCAGTTTTTCAGGAGTGGGATTGCGGGGCCCAAGGAAAGACGACAGCACCACGGACACGATGCCGAAGCCGACTCCAATAACTCCTAACAGTAGGATTCCGCCCCAGCCTGCCATGTCTCTACCCGCTTGTGAAGGATATCACACGCACTACAATCGCTTTGGATGAGGCTGTCTTCGGAACGGCTCGTCGTCGGCGCCATCCTTGCCTTGTCGCTGGTGACACTGGCTCTGCAGGCCGTGGTGCTGCGCCCGCATATGTGGCCGGCCGGCGCCGGACTGGCGCTCACCGGCGACACCGTGATGGGCACGCTGGCGGCGCCGCGGCCGATTTCGGTCATCCGCCCTCCCGATGTGCGCGACGTCGTCAACCAGGGCGTAACCGTGTCTCGTGTCCTTCCTGGCAGCTCCGCCGATCGCGCCAGTATCAAGGTGGGAGATCACGTGGGTTACGCGTTCTCGGTCGTGACCAAAAGCATCGCCGAGCCTCGCAGCGATGTCTCATTCGGAGTCAAGCTCAACATCCCGCCCCGCCCGACTGCGGAACAGGCCTTGCGCATCTGGCGCGACATGCAGCGCATCGACCGGCGGGCGATCCTGGACCTCGGAATCGCCAGCAGCGATGGCACCCAACGGGTCGTTCGCATCCTGCAACCGGCGATCTCGTCGACCGCTTGGATCACCGACCCAACGAACCCAGGATTGAACGGAATCTGGCCTCCGGAAGGCGCTCCATGGGGCGCATGGTTTCGGCAACATCTCGGACCGCTGTCGCAGATGACGGCGTTCATTGCCGGCGCGCTCGTGCTCGTATTACTCGGCGCGCGAGGCACGACCGCTACGCTGATGACGCTGGCCTTGATCGCCACTGCGACGGCGAACAGCGGCCCGTTGCTCGGCGCCGAAAGGGTCCTCCCGGTGGTCGGCCCCGTGCTGCTCGTATTCAATTGGCTGATCACCGCGCTGTCGTTCCCGATCATCGGCCTCGCGGTTCTTTACTTCCCGCATCGCGCGGAGATTCTCGATCGCCGCAAGTGGATCGTGCCCGCGGTGATCGCGGCGTCGCTCCCGATGTTCGTCATCGGATTGGTCACGGCCGTGTTCCTGCTCGGGTCGGACGCGACGCTGCCGGCGTTGTCCTGGCTCGCAATGCACGGCTGGACGTTCGAAGCGTCGTTCGCGGTCGCCCTCGTGGCGAACGTGCTGATCGTCGTCGAAGGCATCAACCGCTATCGCGTCAACCTCGATGCGAATGAGCG
>JANOZI010000975.1:0-1742 GCA_031429375.1 Acidobacteriota bacterium
CACGTCGGCGACGAGCACCCTGGTGGTGGGCCTCGGCCGCGTGATCCAGGACTTCCTGCTGTGGTGCACGATGGAGTTCGGCTATTTGCGGCTGAGCGACGGCTTCGTGCAGGGCAGCAGCATCATGCCGCAGAAGCGCAATCCGGTCGCGCTCGAGCACGCCCGCGCCATCGGCAGCAAGGCGGTCGGCCAGGCGCAGGCCATTATCACCGCCGTCCACAACACCCCCTTCGGCGACATCGTCGACACCGAAGACGATTTGCAGCCGCTCGTGGCCTCGATGTTCGGCGATGCCATCCGCATGGTGACGCTCGTCGCCGCGGCCATGCGGCTGGCCGATTTCAACGTGGCGCAGCTGGCGTCACGGGCCGCGCATGGCGGCACCACGCTGACCGAGCTGGCCGACACGCTCGTCCGCGACCAGGGCTTGCCGTTTCGATCCGCGCATAGCATTGCGGCGTTGTTGCTGAAGGCACAGACAGAGGATCCGGGCGTGTCGTTGTCGGCGGCGCTCGAAAGCGCGTCCAGGGCGATCCTCGGCCGGCCGCTCGCCTACAGCGAGGCTGACCTGCAGAAAATCCTGAGCCCGGCGCACTTCGTGAGCGTCCGCACCACGTGGGGCGGTCCGGCGCCGTCGGAGACGACGCGCGCGATCGCCGAGTCCCGCCGGCTGCTGGGCGCCGACCGCAACGGCTGGAAGGCGCGGCGCGACAGCCTGGCCCGCGCTGAGGCGACTCTCGGGGCCCGGGTCAAGCAGCTATGACGCCGATGGCGCGGACCTACGTCCGCGTGGTCGTGGTGTGGGTTGTCACGCTGTCGGCGTTGTACGCCTTTCAGTGGTACTTCACCCGATGATGTCCGCCATCGACTGGGCAATCATCGCCATTTACCTCGTCTGGATCGTCTGGGACGGCATCAGGCTCACGAAGAACTCCTCCGAGATCGAAGGCTACTTTCTCGCCAGCCGCAGCCTGCCGTGGTGGGCCGTCGGCTTGTCGGTGATGGCGACGCAGCTTTCGGCGATCACGATGATCGGCACCACCGGCCAGGGCTACGCGGTGGGCATGGGCCTGCTCCAGCAGTATTACGCCCTGCCGATTGCGATGATCATCATCGCGGTCACGTTCGTCCCGTTTTTTCACAACGCGCGGATCTTCACGGCCTACGAGTACCTCGAGAAGCGGTTCGACGCGAAAACCCGGTCGCTCACCGCCTTGCTGTTCCTGTTCTCCCGCGGCATGGCCTGCGGCGCCGTCGTCTCCGCGCCGGCCGTGGTGCTGTCGGTGGTGATGGGTCTGAGCGTGACGAACACGTGCCTGATCATGGCCCTGCCCACGGCGTTCTACACCATGTTCGGCGGCGTGCAGGCGGTGGCCTGGACCGACGTGAAGCAGATGGCGTTGATCGTCGCCGGCCTGCTGGCTGCGGTCGTGATGCTGGTGCTGGGCCTGCCCGACGGCGTGGGCCTTGGCGATGCGATGCATCTGGCCGGCACGGCGGGCCGCCTGCAGACCTTCGACTTCCGCTTCGATCTGACCAGTCGCTACACCTTCTGGTCGGGCACCATCGCCGCGTTCTTCCTGTTCTGCTCCTACTTCGGCACCGACCAGAGCCAGGTGCAGCGCTATCTCACGGCCAAGTCGGTGGACGAGGCGCGCACGTCGCTGCTGATGAGCGCCTACTGGAAGATCCCGCTGCAGGCGCTCGTGCTGCTCGTGGGCGTGCTGATGTTCGTGTTCTAC
>JANOZI010000976.1:0-4478 GCA_031429375.1 Acidobacteriota bacterium
AACCGCGCTGCACCTCTGCTCGATCTACGAGAGCACGGCGGCGGGCGAACGGCTGAACAGGATGATGGCCATGGGCCTGTCGAAACCCTGGCCCGAAGCGCTCGAGGCACTGACCGGCTCGAAGCAAATGGACGCGACGGCGATCATAGATTACTTTGCGCCGCTGCAAAAGTGGTTGGATGAGCAGATCAAGGGCAAACCTGTCGGCTGGTAGTCACGGCAGCCGAAGTGTCGCCGGACTTTCTCCACGGGTGAATCGGTCGCGATCTGAGAGCTGCCACGCGCTGGTGCGATGGGTCACGCCTGCCATGACTGCGGGGGGCCAATCGAGCACCACGCGCACGGCGGCGAACTTCGCGCGGAACGGTTCCTCTTCAAACGCGTCGAGCACGAACCACACGGGCCGATTCGCCGCCCGAAGCTCCAGTAAGGCGCGCGTCAGATCGTCGGCTGATGCCGCTTCCCACCGAACGATCGGCCGGCCGGTGTAATAGCGCATCGAGCCGCTCTGCTCACCGGCAACGATCACCGCGTTGTCCGGGATCGACGCGCCGAGATGTTCGCCGAGCCGCACGATTCGGCGATGTTGATCCTTCAGCGCGAATGCGTCGAGCACGCGTGCGTTGGCGATGCCCACGGCCGCGATGGCAAGCGCGACCGCGAATGTGACCGCGGCGCGCGCGGAAACCGGCAGGCCCGAGACCATTCGCGCCACCGCGGCCCCCACGAATATCGATCCCACGGCGAGGGCCGGCAGCAGGAAGCGGAAGTACGACCAATGATCGAAGAAGCCATACGTGAGATACGCCGCGACGACGAGCGCCGCGAACGTGGCCAGAGCCCATGCCAGCCGATCGCGGCGCACGAGCGTGGCGCCGATCGGCGCCAGCAGCATGATCGGCGCGGTCGAGACCAGCACGCCCGCATAGAACAGAACATTCGGGCGGATGTTCGCCGTGGCGAAGAGCTCACTCACCGGACCATAACCCGAGCGCAGGGGCGAGCCGTACCAGTGCCATTGCGCCCACAGCAACCCCAGGCCCGCCAGCGCGACAGGCGTGGCGAACGCGACCGCGTGACGGATGCGAGTGCTCACGAACACGAGCGGCACGATCGCCAACGGCGCCAGGTTAGGACGAATCAGCACCGCGATCGCGCAGGCGATGCCCGCTCCGCCGACGCGGCTGAAGGCCGCTTCGGCGAGACCTCGCCGTAGCCCGCCTGAATCTCCGCGCCCGGAGGCAGGCAGGAGCCCCGAGCCCGGTTGCACAAGCATCCACCAGCACAGCATCCAGGCGGCGGTCACGGGCACGTCGCTCATTGGTTGCACCGACTGGTAAATAAACACCGGCAGCGTCGCCAGCGAGACGGCAGCGACGATGGGGGCGGCGCCGGATAAGAGGCCGGCAACCATTCCTGTCGCCCACACCGCGATCGCCGCCGATACGGCGACGACCGAAGCCGCTGCCACGGTGCCGCCGGCCCAATGTGGAATTGTCATCAGCAGCGGCAGCCCTGGCGGGTAGGTCGGCGATTGCCATCCCTCCACCGCGCCCGGACGCCACCCGAGCGGCGAGGTCAGGCCGGTTTGCCAGCCACCGACGAGCGACGCGAGCGTGTCGCGGTAAGACAACCGCCCCTCTGCCAGCAGTCTCGCTTCGCTCAAGTAGCCGGAGGCATCAGCGCCGGCCGCGGCGTAGGTCGAGTAAAGGGCCGCTACCAACCCACTGACGATCGCGATCGACACGGTAATGATCGACGAACGCCCCTCGATCAACCGCCACGCATCGTCGAGATCAATGGCAACGCGGTTGGACCGGCGCGCGAGAACATACCAGGATGCGAGCGCCGTGAGCGCTGCGATCGCGGCCGGCAGCGGCGATCGGGCGGAAAGACGAAGGCCGCCCGCGGCGACCCGGAAGCCACCGCTGACGGCCAGCAAGACTGCGACGATGAAGAGACCCGCCGCGAGGGCGAGAAAGATCCGGCGATTCAACCGCCCAAGTCTACCGCTTCGGGATCGTCCAGAAGTAGACCTTGCGGCCGTCGACGTCCAATTCCTTCTCGGGCTTCCACGAGCCCATGTCGAAGGCGTGCGACACGATGCGGGTGCCGGGCTTGCACTCTTTCATCAGCTTCGGCATCAGCTTGACGTTGAGCGATGGCAGCAAGTAGAGCGTGATCACGGTGGCGCCGCTCAGGTCCTGCTCGAACAAGTCGGCGTGCACCACCTTCACGAGATTGCCGACGTTGTTCTTGGCGACGTTCTCGTTGGCTTCCTTGATGCGCTCGGGGTCGATGTCGAAGCACACGCCCTTGGCGCCGTACTTCTTCGCCGCGGTCACCGGGATGCGCCCATCGCCGCAGCCGAGGTCGTACACGGTGTCGGTCTTGGTCACGCCGGCGACCTGCAGCATGGCCTCGACCACCGCTTCCGGCGTCGGCACATAAATCACGTCGGGCCGGCGCGACGGTGCAGCGGCCTGGGCGAGCGCTTCGGTGGCGCCGGTGAGACCGACGACGGCCAGGGCAACGGCCAGGGCGAAGTGACGATTACGCATCTGAAGCAACCTCCTGAATTCGTGAAGTCACAGTATAACGGTTACTCATGATTCGCTGGATTGGCCTGCTCCCCTGGAAACGTGATGCGTCACGTAATTCCCGGGGACTACACGCCGCGCTGCTGGCAGCCGCGGCGATCGCATTCGCCACCGCGCAGTGCCGGCGGGTCGACTCGACGGCCGGGCGCGATCCCGGCACACCGCCCACGCCACTGCGCGCGTCCTGGCTACCGGACGAATCCCTTCACGTCGGCGCCGGTACCGACTACCCCTTTGGACTCGCGCTATCGTCCGATGGCCGGCAGCTCGTCTATCCAGCGGCGCGGGCCGGCGCGGTCGCACTGTGGCTGCAGAGCCTGGCGACCAATGAAACGCGCGCCCTTCCCGCGACCGAGGGCGGCGCGAATCCGTTCTGGTCGCCGGACGGCACGCGCATCGGCTTTTTCGCGGCCGGCCGGCTGCGTGCGATCGATCTCGCGAACGGATCGGTGACCGACCTTGCGGACGCGCCGTCTGGACGCGGGGCGGCCTGGAACGCGGCGGGCGACCTGGTGTTTGCCGCCACGGGCGACGGCGGCCTGGCGCGGCGTGGACCGGACGGTGCCGTCAGCGCCTTCACGACACCGGACGCGGCGCACGGCGAGTCGTCTCATCGCTGGCCGGCCTTCCTGCCCGACGGCCGTCACGTCGTCTTCTTCGTGCGCGCAACCGAGCGATCGCGCGGCGGCATCTGGATCGCCTCGCTCGACAATCCCTCGGCGCGACGGCGCCTCATTGCCGCGGACGGCCAGGCGATCGTCTCGGGCCATACGCTGCTGTATCTGAACGATGTTGCGTTGATGGCGCAGCCGCTCGACCCTGCGACCTGGACGACGATGGGACGATCGGAGCTGGCAGGATTGAATGTCGGCCGCGGACCTCTGGATCAGATATTTGCAACGGTCTCGCCCGAGGTCTTGATCTACGGGCCGCCGGGCACGACGCTGCGCGAGCTGCGATGGACGGCGCGTGACGGCTCGGCGATCGGGACATTGGGCGAGCCGCTGGATGCCTGGGATCTCCGGCTCTCGCCGGACGGCACCCGTGTCGCCATCACCGAGCTCGATCCGCAGTCACGGACGCTCGATGTCTGGATCCGCGAGCGGTCGCAGCCGGTGCCGAAGCGCCTCTCGATCTCGACCGACGCGGACGCGAGCGGCGTGTGGTCGCCTGACGGCAACCGCATCGCGTGGGTGGCGGCACGCCGCAAGGTTTCGATCCGCGGCGCGGGTGCGGTGCTGCCGGAGCAGGTCGTGGCAACGTTCGATCCGCCGGTCCAGATCTGGGACTGGTCGCGCGATGCGAAGGCCCTGGTGGTCGGGCGCACGGCCGCCGACACCCGCGACGACTTGTGGATTGTGCCGGTCGCCGGCGGCACCGAGGCACGGGCCTACGCGGCGGCGCCATTCAATCAGCTCCACGGCGTGTTCGCGCCCGATGGGCGGTCGATTGCCTACGCCTCCGACGAGTCAGGCCAGTTCGACATTTATGTTGATACTTACCCGGCACCCGGTTCGCGCCTCAGGGTCACGACCGCCGGCGGGACCGAACCGCGGTGGCGCGGCGATGGACGTGAGATCTTTTTTCGCCGCGGGTCCGAGGTGCATGCCGTCGCGATCGCGGGAAAGGACGTCGGCACGAGCGAGCGGCTGTTCGACGCCGGCGCTACCATTCGCTCCTACGATGTCACCTCGGATGGCAAACGGTTTCTCTTGAATCTGCCGGCCAGCAGCGCCGCCCCGCGAGCAGCAACACTCGTGGTCAATTGGCGATCAAATACATCACACGGAAACACCCCTCGACTACTCTCGGGGCAGGCGGAATCACAGAAGCACTGAACCAATGTTTCTAAAATACGTTTTTCCAAAAAGACTTTCC
>JANOZI010000977.1:0-6848 GCA_031429375.1 Acidobacteriota bacterium
TTCTTCGAATAATCGAAGAACTGCGCCAGCCGGATGAACATCTCGTTCATCACCGTCAGGTCGATGGTCGAGCTCATGCCTCCCGGGACAATCGTCTGCGGATGCGGGTACTTGCCGCAGATCAGCACGTAGGCCTCGCGGGCAACGCGGGTCATGTGCAGGGCCTCGAGATACAGGCGGCCCGACAGCGGGTTGAGATCGTCCATCAAGTCGCCGACCGTGCGGTAGCCGTGCACGTCGGGATACTTCGACTCGGTCTTGCGGGCCCGCGCCAGCAGCGCCGGATTGGTCGGCTCGATCATCGCCGACGAGTAGTCGGGCCCCGCCAGCAGATGCAGGTGCAGCGGATGGTCGTAGAGAAACTCGAGGGCCAGCGCGAGGTTGCGGATCGCGATGCCGAGCTTGGGCGGCCGGCAGCCGATCGCCATCTCAATCGCGAGTGCTGAACAGGTCGAATGCACGCCGCCGCACACGCCGCAGGCGCGGCTGGTGATGAAGATCGCGTCGCGCGGATCGCGGCCGATCATGATCACCTCGTAGCCGCGAAATAGCGTCGCCATCGACCGCGCTTCCAGCACGCGCCGCTCCTTCAGATCGGCCACGGTGTGGAGCGCCAGCGCCCCGGCGATGCGGGTGACCGGATCGAAGTCCACCGCCTTGATATGGCCGTTGCGGCGCACCAGCTCTTCGATCTTGTCGTGCGACAGCTGGGTCGGCACGCCGGCCGGAGGCGCGTCCCGCCGTGCCGCGTAGGGATCAGTTATGCCGTCCTTGAGGAAGGGCCGCCCATCCTGGTCGAACTCGACTGGCAGGTTCTTGAAGCACATGAAGTGTCCTTTAGAGTCGGAACGCGCGCGCTGCGCGGCCCAGGTGAGAATCGGCCGCGTCCAGGCCACCGGCGAGCGCGCTGAGCGCGCCGTTGATGGTCACGAGTTTCTGTTCGAGCGGGTTGGTATGGCCGGCGACGGCCTCGAGCGCATCGGCAATCGCGGTCAGGCTCTTGCGCGCATCGAGCAGCGCCACGGCCACCAGCGCGAGAAAGCCGGCCAGCGCAAGCACCACCAGGAACACGATGACGAGCGTCAGCGTAATCAGCATGGCGGCCTATCCCCGGCCGGCGCGGGCGCCGAGCACGTTGGCTATGGTGTCGAGTTTCTGGGCGACGCCTTCCGCGGCCGCGAGGATCTCGGTGGCGACGGCAATCGTGCCGTCGAGCGCCGGAATCGCCGACGTGTTCGTCGCAATCGCCTGCGCCGGCGCCACCGCGTCACGCGCATAGCGCTGAATCGACCGGGTCGCCCGTAGCAGGCTGGCCAGCATATAGACCGACAGCGGCACGAAGACCACGAGGGCCAGGCCGACGGTGATCATCCACAGGGTGAAGACGGTATCTGGAAACATGCTGCCTCCGCTCATCGCTGATCCTGTCGTGTTACGTTGGTGATCACCCCGGCCAGGCTGCCGTCGATGGCCCGCAAACCGTCACGGATCGACGTCAGGGTCTGGTTCAACTGCGTCACCTGCGGGACGATGTAGCCGGTCTCGACCTCGATCGCCCTCAGGCCCAGACGAATTTTCGAGAGGTAGTTCACGGGCCGGACGAAGCGGGTCGCGGGGCCGCCAATTCCTTCGAGCTCGCGCACGATCGCGCGCACGAACAGCGCGAGCGCGATGAACAGGGCCGCCACGCCCACCAGCGTGACGCTCATCAGGACGACGAAGGGGTTCATCGCCCGCCCCCCTGCTTGCCGCCGGTGACGCAGGCCGGGCACTGCGGGCACGACCCGGCGTGCGATTCAACGGCGCCGACCGCGCCCGCGGTGCGGACCGCCGACTCGAGAATCTTCGTCACCAGGTGATTGGTCCGCGCGAGCAACGGAATCTGAATGGTGTTGTTCGCGACCTTCTGACCCGTCACCCAGATCGCCGCCGCGCCGGCTTTGATCTCCCGGGTGGCAATCAGGATCAGCGTCAGCAGTACCGCAACGACGCCGACGACGACGAAATAAATCACGAGGCTCCAGATCCAGACTTGCGTGATGGCGTCTTCGCTTGGCATGGTCCTCTACCGTTTCCGGCGGAACGAAAGTTCCGCCCTACTGACGCTTAACCGCCTGCCCGTCGAGCGCGCCGACCAGCGCGCCGCCGTTGTGCTCGATTGACTCCACCGTCTTCAGAATCCGTTCCGCGACCTCGTTCGTGGTCTGCAGCTCCCAGACCGGTTGCGTGTTCTTCTGAATGACGTCAACGGCCTGCAGCGCGCGCACGGCTTCGGCCAGGATCCGCCGCGCCGTGAGGAGAATGGTGATGAGCAGGCCCGCGGCCAGCAGCACCACGACGGTCGCGACCACGATCCACATCCGCCAGGAGGCCCAGAGTTCTGCGTCGCTCATCGCTTGTCTCCCTCGCGCACCGCGCTCTCGTCGTGATAGTCGCTCCGAACGCCCGGGCGATCGCCCCCCCAGAACCGCGCCTCGCTGCCCGGCGGCCGGCCCGGCGCCTTGGCATTGAGGTACTGCCCTTTCTGATAGAAGAACTTGATGGTCTTGTCCATCAACGTGTGATGTTGCTCGTGCGCCCAGCCGCTCGGCACATGGCCGAGCACGTCCCAGCGATGCTCGCGATTCGCTTCGCGGTTCGACAGACGCCGCAAGCGCCGCATCACCGTCCCGACGCCGTGGGACGCAAATGTCGAGAGCGTGGCGCCCGGTGGCGTCTTGAAGAATGGCGAAAACTTATCGGGAAAGCCCGGCATGGTGCAGCCGATGCAGACGCCCCCCGCCTTCATGCAGCCGCCCATGTGATTAATTGCGCCGCGCTTGACGATGTTGCAGTTGACCACGGGGCCCCAGCAACCAAGCTCGACGAGACACTCGGGGTCACCGTAGCCTTTGGCGAAGGTGCCCTCTTCGTAGTAACCCGCGCGCGTGCAGCCTTGGTGGACGGTTTCCTTGAATAACCACGCCGGCCGCCCGAGCTCGTCGAACGCCGGCAGCGGACCGAGCCCCTGCAGGAACAGCAAGATTGCGAACACCGTCTCGGTGAAGTTGTCACCCACCGGTGCGCACCCAGGCACGTTGATCACCGGCAGGCCGAGCGCGCTGCGATAGTCGGCGCCGAGGTGATCCATCACGCTCATCGCGCCGGTCGGGTTGCCTTCGGCGGACGGAACGCCGCCCCATGTCGCGCAGGTCCCGATTGCGATCGTCGCCGCGGCGCCCGGCGCCAGCCGCGACAGCCACGTCGCGGTCGGCACCGGCTGGCCGTGTCCCTCTTCGCCCTCGATCGCTTCGACGCCCATCGCCGAGAAGTACCCGCCGGTGCGCTTGGCGATGCGCTCGTCGGCGACCGACCCCTCGAACACCACCACGTACGGCTCGCCTTCGAGGTTGCCCTTCCACGCATCGTGAAACGTCTTGACGAATGCCGCACCCGCCTCGACCGACAGCACCGGGTGGTGCAGCAGCATCTTCGGCATGGCCGGCACCGTGCCGTGCAGCAGGCCTTCAATGCCGGGATTGGTGGCGCCGGCGACAGCAATCGTGCACCCGTCGCAGCTCATGCCGGCCAGCCAGTAGACATGAATGTTCTTGAGCGGTCCAAGCGGCAGCCGCTCCCGTTTCTTTTGCGGCTGGCTCGCCGCCGTCGGCTCCTGCGTCGCCTTGATCGTTCCCGTCGCTGTTTCGGCCGCCATGGCTCCTGCCTTTCGAGACATCAACAGATCCGCGGCAGCGGATCACCCACCAGCATGTCGAGCACGCGCGATCCCCCGGCTTCCGTCTTGAGCAGCACCATGTCCTGCGGTCCTTCCAGCACTTCTCCGATGATGGCCGCCGCGGCGCCGTGGCTGGCGGCGCGCATCGCCTGCAACGCGGCCTCCGCCTCGGACGGCGGCACGATCGCGATCAGCTTGCCCTCGTTGGCGATGTGCAGCGGATCGAGCCCGAGCATCTCGCACGCGGCGCGGACGTCGGCGCGTACCGGGACGCGGCGCTCGTCGATCGCAATCGCGACACCGGCATGACGGGCGATCTCGTTGAGGGTCGTCGCGACACCGCCACGGGTTGGATCCTTGAACGCCCGCGTGCCCGGAGCCGCCGCCAGCACGTCCGCCACCATGCGATGGAGCGGCGCGGAGTCGCTGCGAATGTCGGCTTCGATTTCGAGTGCTTCGCGCGCCAGCATCACCGCCATGCCGTGGTCGCCGATGAAGCCGCTCAGCAGCACGCGATCGCCGGGCCGGACGTTGAGGGCGGAGAGCGATCGCCCTTCGGCCACCAGGCCGATGCCGCTGGTGTTGATGAACAGCCGGTCGGCCTTGCCGCGCGGCACCACCTTGGTGTCGCCGGTCGCGATGGTCACGCCCGCCGCGGCCGCCGCGTCGCCAATCGAGCGCACCACCGAGCGCAGCACGTCGATCTCGAGGCCCTCTTCGAGAATGAACGCCAGCGACAAGCACAGCGGCTGCGCACCGGCCGTCGCCAGGTCGTTGATGGTGCCGTGGACCGCCAGCGATCCGATGTCGCCGCCAGGGAAGAACAACGGGCTCACGACGTACGAATCGGTCGTGAACGCCAGGCGCGAGGTCAGGCCGGCGAACGACACGACCGCACTGTCTTCGTCGAGCGCCGCGGCCGCGGCGCCAAGGGTCGGCAGGATCATGCCGTCGATCAGGTTGTGGCTGGCCTTGCCGCCGCTGCCGTGGCTGAGCGTGACGCGCTCGTCGCGCAACGGCTCGCGCAGCCGGCGCGCGGCCCTCGCGCGATCGAGCCGATCGATCTGCGCGGCGAGCGGCGACAGGGGCGCGGTCATGACGATGCGGGCACCTCGGCGCCCGCCTGCCGCATCAGGGAATACCGGCCGTAGGTAAAGTACGCCGCGCACGCGCCCTCGGGCGACACCATGCACGTGCCGATCGGCCGGTCGGGCGTGCAGGCGGTGCCGAACACGCGGCACTCCCACGGCTTGATCACGCCTTTGAGGACCTCGCCACACTGGCAGGCCTTCGGATCGGTCACCCGCACGCCGGGCACGCTGAAGCGAAGCTCCGCATCCCAGTCCGCAAACTCCGGCCGCAGCTTGAGCGCGCTCAGTGAAATGAAGCCCAACCCCCGCCATTCAAAGAACGGCCGCAGCTCCATCGTCTGGCCCAGCGCCTCGAGCGCACCCGCGTTGCCATTGGCCCGCACCACGCGGGCGTATTGGTTCTCGACCGAGGGACGCCGCTCGTCCAGCTGCCGAAGGATCATCACGATTGACTGCAGGATGTCGGTGGGCTCGAAGCCCGAGACCACCATCGGCAGGCCGTAGCGCTCGGGCACAAACTCGAACGGGCGCAGGCCAATGATCGTGCTGACGTGGCCGGGACCGATGAAACCGCGCAGCTGCATGCCTGGCGAATCGAGAATGGCCTTGATCGCCGGCACAATCGTCACGTGGTTACAGAAGACGGAGAAGTTACTGAGCCCCTCAGCGCGCGCGCGAAGCACCGTGGCAGCAGTGGACGGCGCGGTCGTCTCGAAGCCAATGGCAAAGAACACCACCTGGCGGTCCGGATGCTGGCGGGCCAGCTTCAATGCGTCGAGCGGCGAGTAGACGAAGCGCACATCGGCGCCTTCCGCCTTGGCGTCCAGCAGGCTGCCCTTCGAGCCGGGCACCCGCATCATGTCGCCGAAGGTCGTGAAGATCACACCAGGCTGACGGGCGAGGGCAATGGCGTCGTCGATGCGGCCCATGGGAATGACACAGACGGGGCAACCCGGCCCGTGCACGAGATCGATCGACTTCGGCAGCAGATCCTCAAGACCGTGCTTGTAAATCGCGTGGGTGTGGCCGCCACATACCTCCATGATCTTGAGCACGCCACCGGCCGACCGCTGTTCAATCTCCTTGACCAGGGGACCGATCAACTCGGGCCGCCGATACTCGTCGACGAAGCGGAGTGGCGGCTGGGGCGTCATCGCAGCTCCTCCTGCACGACCGAGAGCAACGCGTGCCAGATCGTGGCGTGCGCTTCCTGGATGCGCGGCAGATGTTCGCTGGGCGCGGTAAAACAGAAGTCGACCGCGGCTGAGCGCGCCATCTCACCACCGTCGCCGCCGCTCAGCGCGATCGTCAGCAGCCCGCGCGATCTCGCTTCCGTCATCGCGGCCGCGAGATTTCGCGACGCCCCGCTGGTCGAGAAGCCGATCGCGACGTCGGTCGCGCGGCCGAACGCGATGATCTGCCGCGAGAACACGTGCTCGAAGCCAACATCGTTCCCGATGGCGGTGATGATGCTGACATCGTTGGTCAACGACATGGCGCGAAGCCGGCGCCAACTGGAGATCGGCGGGGCAAAACAATCCGCCGCGACATCCTGCGCGTCGGTGGCGCTGCCGCCGTTGCCAAACGCCAGGAGCTTGCCGTTCGAGCGGATGCGCTCCGCGATGGCGCGCCCGGCTTCGACGATGCGGGCTCCGGATCGGTCTTCGACGGCGGCGCGAAGCGCACAGATCTCACGCGCCTTGGCCATGGTCGAGGCCTGCACCTCGGCGATCAGATCAACCGGCCGTGACCCGGCCGATTGAGGCAGGAACGCCATGAGATGCGCATCATCGGTTTCGAAGAACACGTGCACCAGCTCCCACAGCACGTGATAGAGCGTTTCGGACACCTCCTGGATGATCAGCGCATCGTCAACCGCGACCCGGAATTCGAAGGCGGCGATCGGCTCACCCGGTTCGCCACCGCCGCGGATCGCGATGGTCAAAGCGCCTCGGCCGCGGGCAGTGGCCATCGCGGTGGCGATCGCGGGCGCCACGCTGGTGGTGCACAAGGCCAGGACGATGTCGGCTGAGGAGACGTCG
>JANOZI010000978.1:0-2184 GCA_031429375.1 Acidobacteriota bacterium
GGGTCAGGTTGGCCTCGGATCCACGTGGCGGGCCGCCAAACAGATCGTCAAAGCGGCTGTTGGTCATGGTCAGGCCGGTGCAATAGTCGAAGTAGTCCAGGTTCAAGCGGAAGCTGCCGTCTTCCTTCACATCGATCAAGTGCTCCATGATCTTCGATGCGAACCGCGGCTCCCCATAGGGTGCAAGCCCCATCACCTTGTACTCACCCGAGTTGACCTTGAACCCGGCGAAATAGGTGAACGCCGAATACAGCAAGCCGAGCGAGTGGGGAAAGCGCAGCTCGTGGATCAGCTCGAGCGAGTGGCCCTTCCCCACGCCGATAGACGAGGTCGCCCACTCGCCGACACCGTCCATGGTGACGATGGCGGCTTGTTCGAAGGGAGAAGGATAGAACGCTGATGCGGCGTGCGATTCGTGGTGCTCGCCGAATAACACCTCGCCCTCGTAGCCCTCGAGGTGATCGGCGATGTCGTCGCCCATCCACAGTTTTTCGCTCAGCCAGAGCGGCATCGCCATCAAGTACGACTGCAGGCCGAGCGGGGCCGAGGCGACGTAGGTCTCGAGCAGCCGCGAGAACTTGACGAGCGGCTTTTCATAGAAGCCGACGAGGTCGAGCCCTGCCGCCGTGATGCCCGCCTCTTTCAGGCAATACGCCACCGCCTGGGTCGGGAACGCCGCGTCGTGCTTCTTGCGGGTGAAGCGTTCCTCTTGCGCCGCCGCAACCACGCGGCCGTCCTCGACAAGGCAGGCGGCCGAATCGTGGTAGTAGGCGGAGATGCCAAGAATGCGGGTCAAGTTTTCAGCGGACCGTAGCCGTTAGAAGCGTAGGGCACCCCTTCACGGGGTGCCGTTAGCACGTAGGGCACCCCTTCACGGGGTGCCGTTAGCACGTAGGGCACCCCTTTACGGGGTGCCGTTAGAACAAGGTGTAAATGAACGGCGCGACCGCGCTCGTCTGCGAGAACACGATCAGCAGGCCGAACAGCACGAACACGATCACGATCGGCATCAGCCAGTACTTCTTCTCTTGCTTCAGGAACTGCCAGAACTCGCTAAGCACGCGACTCTTTGCCATGGAAAACCTCAGTACATCCGATTGAAATGATCGGGATTACGGTAACGCTCCGGCGAAGGCGCCCAGCCCTGCCAGTTCTTTCGATGCCGCGCGAGCGGGTCCTTGCCGATGACGCGCCACAACAGGCCGAGCGGCGTGAGCACGACGGCGAAGGCGACGGTCAGAATCACCCGCGCATTGACGTAGCCCAGGACCATCGCGAATTTCCACCATGCCGCGCTCGGGTACTTGAGCAGCGGCGGGTGCGTCAGCCCGAGGACGAGCAGCACGGCGCCGACACCGCCGACGACTTCTGCTGTCGGAATGCGGCCGCGCCAGACCAGGACGGCGGCGATCAGCAACAGTACGCTGCCGACGGAGATCCCGAACGATCGCTCCTTGAAATCTGGCCGTAGCTTTTTCTTCATGTCGTGTAGGTCAACCGTTCATGGCGTGCGGTCCGGGCGCGCCAGAGGATGAGCAGGGATGTCCTTGTCGCTCATGTGCGCACGCATCGGCGATGCCGCGCAATCGCACCAAGAACAAGGACCATCGTGACTGCAAGGACCGACGGCTTCATGCCTTCACAGCAGGCATCATCGACGACGGCCACGCGCGCTGGCGCCAGATGCTGACGATCGCGGCGGTGGCGATGAGGAGTGATCCAGCCAACGCATATCGAGCCGCCGGCGCTTCCGGAATCTGCGCTCCGATCCGCAGGTTGGCGATCAGATAGCAAGCCACGAACCCCCATTGGAGCACAGCCGGCAGCCGCGCCAGCGCAATTGCCGCGATTGGAATCGCGAGGAAATAGAAGTTCCACAACGCGCGCTCCGGCGTAGCCACGTAGATAAACGCCAGCAACGCGGGCAGGGCGCCGAGCGCGAGCGCCCGCAACAACGGCGGCGCGCGCTGCCATCCAAACGGGATCAGCAGGTTGAGGCTTCCGAACGTGCCAAAGAGACCGAACGCACCGGTGATGAACGTGACGTGTTGCAGCCAGACCCGCAAGTACCCTCCCGACAGAACCTGTGAAGAGGGATTGGCGTTGTAGCTATAGCCGAATGCCGACATCAGCCCGAGCTGCAGTCCCACCCAGATCATCGTCACCGTCACGGCCAGCGCCAGC
>JANOZI010000979.1:0-3563 GCA_031429375.1 Acidobacteriota bacterium
GCGAGCTGGCGGAACTCCGTGGTCTCCGTAAACTCCGGAAGAGCCTCCAGCTTTCGTTTAGCGACGAGCGGCGACAACGCCGTGATCTCGGTATGGGTTACGGCACGAACGTTACGGGTGTCGTAACCCCTTTGTTCGAGCACAAAGCGAACGCGGTCGGTCATGAACGACCAGAAGGCCTCGTCTCGGCCCTGGCCGTCGATTTCGTCGGGCACCCCTTTCAGGGGTGCCACCAGCTGTTCGAAGGTAAGCCGCAGGTCGAGGCCGGTCAGCTCCGGCAGGTCCACCAGGATGCGCACGATGCCTTGCGCGGCGCGCCGCAGACCGTACGGATCGCGTGAGCCGGTCGGCCGCTCTCCGGCTCCGAACATGCCGGCGACGGTTTCGAGCTTGTCGGCCAGCGACACCGCCGCCCAGGTGATCGCCGCTTTGCCGAGCTGATCGCGCGTTGGCGGCGCCGTGGCTTCGACGCCGACCGGCAGGTAGTGGTAGTAGATCGCCTTCCACACTTCCTCGGGGCGGCCGTCGTCGCGGGCATAAATGCCGCCAATCGTGCCCTGCAGCTCGGTGAGCTCGCGCACCATGTCTGTAGCGAGGTCCGCCTTGCACAATCGACCCGCTTCAGCGGCGTGGTCGGCGAGGTGAGGCCGGCCGAAGATGTCGGCGCAGATCCAGCGCGCGAGCTTCTCGACCCTGGCGGCCTTTTCCTGGTAAGAACCCAGCTTCTTGTGGAACAGGACCGTGCTGAGTCGATCGACATACGCGGCGAGCGGCTTCTTGCGATCGGCGTCGAGAAAAAACCGCGCGTCGCGCAGCCGGGCCGTGAGCACGCGCTCCATGTTGCGCGCGATCACGTCCGGATGCTCCGGCTCCATGTTCAACACCGCGAGAAACACCGGCAGCAGCTTCCCTTGATCGTTCGCGATCGGGAAGAAATGCTGATGATGAATCATCGTCGTGGTCAGCACTTCTTCAGGCAAGTGCAGGAACTCTTCGGCGAAGCCGCCCGAGACGACGACCGGGTACTCGACCAGGTCGGGCACCTCTTCGAGCATGCCGTGGCCGACCAGCGAGCGGGCGATACGCCCACCGCGACGGCGCGCCTCGGCATCGAGCTCGCGCGCGATGCGATCGTGGCGCTCGCTTCGCTCGAGCACGACGAAATTCTCGGCGAGCCGCTTCCGGTAATCGTCGAAATGCTTCACCTTGATCGCGCGCCCCGGCCGCCCGCTGGTGGTCAGGAAGCGGTGCCCGTAGGTCGCGGCGCCGGAGGTGAGGTCCTGCACGCGCGGGCCGCGGCCCAGCGGCGTCCGTTGGATCGTGAACGGCACGACGCGCCCGCCGTACAAGAACAGGAGCCAGCGGATGGGGCGGCCAAACGGCAACTCGCCCTTGCCGTCGGCCAGCATCGCATCCCATCGCATCTGCTTCGGGAACGACAGGCTGCGCAGCACGCCGGACAGCACCTCCGGCAGCACGTCCACCGCAGTCTTGCCGCGCTGATGCTTGCGAACGCCGACGTATTCGCCCTTGGCAGTCTTGATGCGTTCCAGCGCAGATTCAGCCACGCCCTGCTTCCTGGCAAAGCCCGCACCTGCCGGCGTGAGCGTGCCATCGGCCGCGAACGCCGCAGACACCGGCGGCCCGGTGATTAGCTCTTCGAGGTCGGTTTGCCGCTCGCCAATCTTGCCGACCCGGGCCGCCAGGCGCCGCGGCGTGCTGTAGGTTTCGACCGGCTCGTCAACCGACAGCCGCGCGTCTTTGAGGCGTGCCTCGACCGCCGTGCCGATCTGCGCGGTGAGCCCGGGCAACCAGCTGGCGGGAATTTCTTCGGTGCCGATCTCGATAAACAGTTCGCGGTCCACAGGTATTTAGCTCTTAACTCTGCACTCTTAACTCTGCACTCTGAACTCGTAACTCTTCTTGCGCTGCATATTCTTTACAAATCGCGATCGCTAGTTGGCGCACGCGCAGGATGTAGGCCGTGCGCTCGGTCACCCCGACGCTGCCGCTCGAGTCGAGCAGGTTGAACAAATGCGAGCAGCGCAGGCAGTGTTCGAGCGCGGGCAGCAGCAGGCCGCCCTTCATCAGCTCTTCGCCAAACTTGAAGTTCTCGTCGAACTGCGTGCGATGAAACGACGAGAACCGCTCGCGGGAGATGCCGGTGTCCTGGTTGAAGGCGTACTTCGACTGTTCGACCTCGTCGCGCATTCGCACGTCACCGTAGGTCTTGCCGCCGCCCCACTCGATGTCGAAGACGTTGTCCTTCTTCTGAAGGAACATCGCGATGCGCTCGAGTCCGTAGGTGATCTCCGCCGAGATGGGCGACAGGTCGATGCCGCCGACCTGCTGGAAGTAGGTAAACTGCGTGATCTCGGTGCCGTCGAGCATCACCTGCCAGCCGATGCCCCAGGCGCCGAGCGTCGGCGATTCCCAGTTGTCTTCCTCGAAGCGGATGTCGTGCTGGCGGGGATTGATGCCAACGGATTCGAGGCTCTCGAGGTAAGTCTGTTGCACTTCGTCCGGCGAGGGCTTGAGGATCACCTGGAACTGATGGTGCTTGAACAACCGATTCGGGTTCTGCCCAAACCTGCCATCGTCCGGCCGGCGCGTCGGCTGAACGTAGCCGACGTTCCAGGGCATGGGGCCCAGCACACGCAGCAACGTTTCGGGGTGCGAGGTGCCGGCGCCGACTTCGAGATCGAGCGGCTGCTGGATCAGGCACCCTTGCGACGCCCAGAATTGCGACAGTTTGAGAATGAGGTCTTGGAAGGTCACGAGTTATGAACGGCGCAGTTCGTTGATCACGCGGACGGATCGGGGTTCCTTGTCGAGATGCATCGTTATCAGCTTTCGATGAACCAGCTCTATTTCCCGCAACACCCGGGTCGTGGCGCCAAGCGAATCGACATCCCTCGGCCCCACCCGCCGCACACCCTCGAGAAACGTCGCGGCCTCGGCCGACAACGCCAGGTCCGCCGGGTAAACGCCCTGGAGCCGCAACAGCCAGCACTCGAAATAGCGAGCCAGCGCTTCAACCGGCGCGCCCGAAACCAGCGCTTCGAGCGCCGCGGTCCCCAGGCGGAACAATCGCTCGTCGACGTCCGCCTCGGCCGCCCACTCGTCGATCAGCTCGGCGAAATAGTGGCTGTAACCGAGCGCTTCCGGACTCGGCGCCGCGAGCGGCGAGCGAATCGGCTCGGCGTAATTCAGCCCCACCAGCTCGCGCCGTTCTTTCTCGAAGTACGCCATCCGCACCTCGGTCAGCGGCTCGAGCGCGGCGCCAAATCGCCTTCGCGAATTTCGCGCGTTCGGCGCCACACCGCGCTTCTTGCCGCGGTCGCGCGTCAGGAAAACGACGATACGGTCAGCTTCCCCCAGCTTGTAGGTGCGAAGGATGAGGGCCTCGGCCGTGTACAGCGGCATTCCGTAGCCGTTCATTGTACTCGTAGGGCACCCGTTATGTACTCGTACGGCACCCCTTTACGGGGTGCCTACGGAACCAAGTACTCGTAGGGCACCCCTTTACGGGGTGCCTACGGAACCAAATACCGCAGGAAGAG
>JANOZI010000980.1:0-2724 GCA_031429375.1 Acidobacteriota bacterium
TCAGCCTGCAGAGGAAGAAACGCGCCGCCCGAGTCGACGAGGTAGACGCAGGGCAGCCGGTTCTGCAGCGCGACTTCCTGCGCCCGCAGGTGTTTCTTCACGGTGAGCGGATAGTATGTGCCGCCCTTCACCGTGGCGTCGTTGGCGACGACCATGACGTCGCGCCCCGAGACCCGGCCGATGCCCGTCACCAGGCCCGCGGCAGGCGCCTCGTTGTCGTACATGCCGTACGCCGCGAGAGGGGAGAGCTCGAGGAACGCGGAGCCGGGATCGACGAGCGCTTCAATGCGCTCGCGCACGGGCAGCTTGCCTTGCTCGCGGTGGCGGGCCACGTACTTCGCGCCACCGCCGGCGTGCGCGTCACCGAGGCGCCTGCGATATTCCGCGACCAGGTCCTGCATGCGGCGGCGGTTGGCCGCGAATTCGCCGGACTTGGTGTCGATGTGGGATTCGATTTGATCCATGGCGGCCGCGCTACGAGCCGCAGCACTCGGGCGTGAGGACGACATTGACCGCGGGGTTCTGCACCCCGGAATTCTAACGCAGGTGCGCCTGGGCCGCGCGGTGCCGCGGCCCAGGCGACCTGCTCCCGTCTGTCTCGATTCGAAAGCCGACACGCTGGACGAGCGGTTTGTTATGTGGTTGCTCAACCAGCTTTGGCGTCGACGGCGGTGGCGTGCCGGCGCTATAGGAGATCACTCGCGCGAGCAGATTCGCGACGAGAGTCATCGTCACTATGAACGACACGCTGAACGAGAGCAGACGGGTCAACCGAAGCTACCCGTCTTAGAACCCGCATCCCATCTGGTTCACGACGAACCAGAGAGCGATGAGCGATACCGGCACTCCGAGCATCCATGCGACTCCGTATTTCATCTCTGTCCTCCCCTGAATGAACAATTCCGTCATCCAGGCAGTGCAACTTGCGTTCCATTACAAAACGCGTAAACGGAATCATCCTTGCTATGGACAACGGTGGAGGTCGAGATGAGAGCTATGAATAACCACATTGGGTCGCCGTCGATGACGTTGGTTACCGAAAGTGTGGACGTGGTCACCGCGTTCAAGCAATTGATGAGCAGGGTCAAGAAAGGTGTCCGGCACAGCCTGTGCTCGGTCATCAACGGAGGCCACGAGTTGTACAAGGCCCGGACTGATACGAAGCTTTACCAGGAATGCCTGCTGTGCGGCTACGAGACCTCTGGCTGGACCATCGATCGCCGTGACCGCCGGCTGCATCTGGTCGGCAACGCGCAGGCCTCGACGGCCGCCCGCCGCTAACCCAATCCCTTGGAGGGGTCGCCGTGTCCACCCGGATGATCGCTCCAAGGGCTTGCGGCCCATGTACGCTCCTTCTTTTCCTTTCCCTATAACCCCGTCCTTTCGCCACCTCCGCAGCAAATTTGTTTTAGCGGAACGCGTCATGCAGAAGCACTTAGCAGGGGTTATTCCTGCTAATGCCGTGGTTCCGCGTCGAAACGTTCTGGCTTGCTCTCGCGCTCGTCGCGATTCTTCTTGGCGCAATTCAGCTGGGCAGAGAACTGCAGCGCCGGCGCCGTGCGGAACATGCGCTGCAGGAAACACTGGCATCCGTTGAACAGCAGGTCGCCGTGGCGCTCGATGACCGCGCCGCGGCGTTGGACCAGGCGGAAGAAGCCCGGCGGCTGGCCGAGGAAGCCAGTCACCTGAAAGATGAATTCCTCGCGACGGCGTCGCATGAACTACGCACGCCGCTCAACGCCATCGTCGGCTGGGTCCATGTGCTCCAGTCTGGCGCGATACTCGATGAGGAGCAGCGCAAGCACGCCGTCGACGCCATCGAGCGCAACGCCAGGGCACAGACGCGGCTGATCGAAGACCTGCTCGACGTGTCGCGCATGATCCAGGGCCGCTTGAGCCTGACGGTGGCGCCGCTCGATATTCGCACCGTCGTCGACGCCGCCGTCGACACCGTCACGCCTGCGGCTGCCGCCAAGCAGATCACGATCAACGTGACCCGCCGATCCGAGCCAATCACCGTGATTGGCGACGACAACCGGCTGCAGCAAATCGTGTGGAACCTGCTGGCGAACGCCGTGAAATACACCGCGAAGGGCGGAACGATCGACGTGGAGGCCGGCCGCAGCGGCAGCCGTGCCGCCATTCGCGTGAAGGATTCAGACGAGGGCATCGCCTCCGAGTTTCTTCCGCATGTCTTCGATTCGTTCCGGCAAGGCGCGTCAGGCACCATGCGCACGGGACTCGGGCTCGGTCTCGCGATCGTGCGGCGTCTCGTGGATCTTCACGGCGGACGGATTGCCGCGTCGAGCCCCGGCGTCGGAGAGGGATCCGAATTCACCGTCAGCCTGCCGATGGCGCAGGGTTCCGCCTTGCTCGCGCTGCGGCCGGCGGCGAGCGCGCCGGTGTTCAACGGGCTGCGCGTGCTGGTCGCAGAGGACGATGCCGATTCCGCCGCGGCGCTGACGGCGATTCTCAAGCTGCACGGCTGCGATACGCGTACCGCATCGACCGCCTCAGAGTGTTTGCGGATGACGGGGGAGTGGGCGACCGATGTGTTGCTCTGCGACGTCGCCTTGCCGGATGACGACGGCTACGGGCTGCTGCGCCGGCTGCGGTTGTTGCCGGAAGGCGCGGGCATTCCGGCGATTGCGTTGACGGCCTATGCGCGGCCCGAGGACCGCGCCCGCGCGCTGGCGGCGGGCTTTCGGGCCCACCTGTCAAAAC
>JANOZI010000981.1:0-2547 GCA_031429375.1 Acidobacteriota bacterium
GCCGCCGCCCAGCTCGGGCGGCATGGCGGTGGTCCAGATACTCAATGTGCTCGAAGGCTACGACCTCAAGGCCAATGGCTACGGCTCGGCGCAGAACATCCACCTCACGGCGGAAGCGATGCGGCGGGCGTTCGCCGATCGGGCGCGCTATCTCGCCGATCCTGATTTCGAAAAAGACATCCCGCTGCCGATGCTGATTTCGAAGGATTACGCCACGGCGTTGCGCAAGACGATCAATCCGAAGAAAGCCTCCAAGTCCGAGATCAACAAGTTCGAGTGGACCCACGAGTCAGCGGAGACCACGCACTTGTCGATTGTCGACGCCAAGCGCAATGCGGTCTCGATGACCTACACGCTCGAGGCCAGCTACGGCTCGAAGATCGTCGTGCCGGGCGGCGGGTTCCTGCTCAACAACGAAATGGGCGACTTCAACGCCGCGCCCGGCCTCACCGACGAACGGGGGTTGATCGGCACCAGCCCGAACCTCGCGCGTCCAGGCAAGCGCATGCTCTCGAGCATGGCGCCGACGATCATTGCGAAAGACGGGCAGCTCTTCATGGTCACCGGCACGCCGGGGGGACGCACCATCATCAACACGGTGTTGACCACTATTCTGAACGTGATCGACTACGGCATGAACGCGCAGGAAGCGGTGGACGCGGGCCGCATGCATCACCAGTGGCTGCCGGATCGCATCAACCTCGAGCGCTTCGGGTTCTCGGCCGACACCATCAGGCTGCTGAAAGAGATGGGCCACACGGTGCAGGAAGGCGGCGGCCAGGGCGCGGACCAGGTGATCGTGTTCAACCAGAAAGAAAACATGCTCGAGGGTGGTGTCGATAGGCGGCCTTCAGACGGGGGGGCCGCCGGGAAATAAGGTGCGTAGAGTGCGTACAGTTCCAAGAGTGCCTAGGGGAGAACAGTGATGAAGACAACGCGATTGATACTTGCGGCGTTAGCGATTGCAGTAGTGCCGGGATCGTACCTGCTCTTGGCGCAAGCTCCGGCGGCGCAGCCCGCTGCGGCGGCGCCACGGCAACCGATGTCGTTCTTTGTCACGAGCGTCGGCAAGGGCGACGGGGCCAATCTGGGCGGCATTGCGGGCGCGGATGCGCATTGCCAGGCGCTCGCCAAGGCCGCGGGCGTGGGGGACGGCGTGTGGCACGCCTACCTGAGCACGCAAGGCGCCGGCGCGGTCAACGCGCGCGATCGCATCGGCAACGGCCCGTGGCACAACTTCCGCGGCCAGGTCATTTCGTTGGACAACGGGGTGCTGCACGGCGACACCATCGAGCAGGCGCGCATCGGCAACCCGCTGGGCAAACAGCTCTCGGTGAATGAAAAAGGCGAACTCGTCAACGGCGTCGGCGACAAGCCCAACCAGCACGACATTCTCACCGGCTCGACCGCCGACGGCCGCGCCTACACCGACAGTGCCGATCACACCTGCAACAACTGGACGAGCAACAGTGCGGGGTCCGCGCAGCTGGGGCACCACGACAAGCAGGGCGGCGGCAACGGATCCTGGAACTCGACGCATCCGAGCAAGGGCTGCAGCCAGGACAACCTGGTCGCCACCGGCGGCGCCGGGCTCTTTTACTGCTTCGCTGTGAAGTAGCCGCCAATGCGTCGCACGGAAACACTGAACCGCTGAAACACGGAAGACTCTTTTCAACATGCATTCTGAAAAAGCCTCTTCTGCGTTTCCGTGTTTCAATGTTTCCGTGTGATGCGTTTACTCCGCACGCAAGGCCACGACGGGATCGATCGCATTGCTCTGATTGCCGGCGTGCGCACCGGCACCGGCACCGGCACTGGCACTGGCACTGGCACTGTTGGCACCCACCCCTTGGCACCCCTTTGGCACCATGGCACCCTTGGCACTACTTCTCTTTATGGGCGCGCGCGACCTTGGCTGTGACTGCCGCGCGCGTCAGATCTCTGAGCGCGTCCTTGCCGACCCACCGCGGCGCGTCGTCTTTCGACGCCGCCAGGCGCCGGGCGACGGCCAACGACGCGGCGTGCAGCGCGGGATTGCGGTGGCCGATGCCGCGCAGCGCCCAGCTCACACCCTTCTTGACGAAGTTCCGATCGTCGGCGGCGCCGCGCTCGATCAGCACGAAGCTGTCGCGGAACGGCTGGTCCGGGGCGTTCTTGTCGTGGCCGGCGAGGCTGGCCAGCAGCGCAAACGACGCGCGCTTGACGAACTCGGCACGCTTGTCGCTCCACTGCTCGACCTTTTTCCACGCGTGCGGCGTCTTGTCGAACAGGTGAAAGCATAACGTGTCGCAGATGCCCCAGTTGTCGAAGTCGCGGCACCACGCGTCCATCTGTGCCGGCGTGACGAGTTTTGGATCTGCCACAAAGGCCGTGAGCATGCGCGCTTCGTAGATGCCGGTGTGCCACAACGCAAGCGCGAGCTCGTGATTGCGACCGAGCTGCTTGCCGAGCAGGCGAATGTCGCCCACCGCCACTCCCAAGGCATTGGTCGAGGGCAAGCCGTAGCGCGCCATGCCCTCGAGGGTGTGAGTGGTGCCATGGCGCTTC
>JANOZI010000982.1:0-6123 GCA_031429375.1 Acidobacteriota bacterium
GTCACGACCGCGAGATGCGACCGTGGTGTCGGCATCGGCGTCAGCGTGGTATCCCACGTATTGCTTGACGGGTTGTACGCCTCGATGATGCCGGATGCGATACCGCCGGCGACGTGGCCGCCGACGACGTAAATCTTGCCGTTGACCGTGACGGCGCCCGCGCCCGTTCGCGGCGTTACCATCCGGCCAACGGTTGTCCATGAATTCGTCGCCGGGTTGTACGCGTCGACTGACGACGACCACGCATCCGGGCCGATTCCGCCGATGGCGTACACGATCCCGCCCGACGCTGCCGCAGCAAGTGAGAAGCGCGCCACCGGCATCGCTGCATGCTGTGACCATCCGGTCAACTCGACCCTGCCGGTGGAGGCGCCGCCATTGAAGCTGAAAGTGCCTTCGTACTTCGTGCCGGTCCATTGCGCCGTGATCGTCCCTGACACCGGTGATGTCGTGCAGAGCAGCGTCAACGCGACGGTCGAGGCGTTAATCGAACCGTCGACCGTGATCACCGGCGTGCCCGGCGACCAGGTCTCGTGCACGGCGCCGTTCGTGTCGGCAATCGTCTGGCTGGAGAAATTGATCGGTGCGGGAGACTGGGCGGTCGCGCACGCGCTCACGTTGATCATCGACGGCGTGAAATTGACCGACCAGCGCGGCTTGCCCGGGCCAAAAGTGCCGCCACTGTTTCCGCCGCCGCCGCTGCCGGACGGCAGCATCCTTGTGGTGCCGTCACTGTAATGACCGATCGCCTGGAAAGTCTGGTTCTGTCCGGGACTGAGCGACACTGTCGAGGGCGACACCGACACCGACACGATGACCGGCTGCACGTTCAGCGTCGTCGAGCTGGTGCCGCTCACGCCAAATTCGTCGGTCACCCTGAGCGACACGCTATGACTGCCGGCGGCCAGGCTGTTCCCGGCCGTGTCGAGCATCGGGCTCGGACCCGAGAGCTGGATCGTCCCGTCAATCGTCCACGCGTAACTCACGATCGAATCGCCGCAGCCGGCGTTCGGGTCGGACGAGCCGGCGCCATTCAATTGCACCGGGCTGCCCGCGTTGACCGAGTACGGTCCGCCGGGATTGGCCTGCGGCGCCTGGTTGCCCTGCGATACCACGATGATGATGCTCGTGCTCGCTGACTTGGGGGGCGTGTTGTTATCCGTGACCGTCAGCGTGGCCGTATAGGAGCCGTATGCGCCATACCCATGATTGAGGCTCGAGGATCCGCCCGAGATGAGCGTCGACCCGTCGCCGAAGTTCCATGAGTAGTTGACGATCTGCCGATCCGGACGCCCCGCACTCGATCCGAACGCGTTGAAGGATACAACCTGAGTGCACGACACCGGATTGGGATTGGCGGTGAATGACGCCGTCGGCACGTTGCGGTAGATCGACAGCGTCGTCGCGGCGGTGTTATTCAGGCCGGATTCATCGGTGACCGTGAGAGAGACGTTGTGCGGACCGACACCCAGCGTGTTGATCTGCGCTGCCGTCAGGGTTGGACTCACGCCATTCAGCACCAGCGTGCCGTCGATCGTCCACGCGTAACTGGCGATCGAATCGCCGCAGCTTGCGTTCGGGTCGAAGGAGCCGGCGCCGTTCAGTTGCACGGCGCTACCCAGGTCGACTGCGTATGGGCCGCCGTGATTTGCCGTCGGTGGCTGGTTGCCCTGATTAACGATGACAAGGAGACTCGTTGCGGCGGTCTTAGCCGGCACGTTGTTATCGGTGACGGTCAGCGTGGCGGTATAGGAGCCGAACGCGCCATAGGCATGGTTCGCGCTCGACGCGCCGCCGGAGACGACCGGCGTGCCGTCGCCGAAATCCCACGCGTAGCTCACGATCGATCGATCCGGCCGCCCGGCGCCCGACGCCGAGCCGTCGAGTGTCAGGTACTGTGAGCATGCCGCGGGATTCGGATTCACGCTGAGCCGGGCCGCAGGCACGTTGTTATAGAGCGTCAGCGTGGTCGAAGCACTGCTCGTGGCGCCGAACGTATCGGTGACCGTGAGCGACACGCTATGGAATCCAACGGCGACCACCGTCACTGTGGGGTTCACGCCACTCACGGGCGGGCCGTTGTCGATGCTCCACGAATATTGGACGATCGAGTCACCAGCGTCGGCGTCGCTCGAGCCGCTGCCATTCAGCGTGACCCCGGCGCCTTCGTCCGCGAAATAGGGCCCGCCCGCATTCGCGGATGGCGCGTGGTTGAGCGGCGCGCTGATGACGATGCGTGCGGTAAGCGACGGATCGAAGACTTCGGTTGTGCCGCGGGGGTTCCCGCCCACCACGTACAGTTTCGAGTCAACGACGCCTGCCGACGCGGTTCTGGCGGTCAGCATCGGCGGTCCGGGCGTCCAGGTGTTGCTTTGCGGATCGTAGCTTTCGTTGGTCGCCAGCAACGTGCTGCCCTGTCCCCCGGCCACATGGATTGTTCCGTTGATCACTCCAACGGCCGCGAAATACCGCGCCGTAGGCATCGGCGTTCGCGTCGTCCAGCTGTTGGCGACCGGATCGTAGACGTCGACCCGGCCACCGAAGTCGCCGGTATAAGGGGACGCCGGACTGCGTTGATAGCCGCCAAGGACGTACAGCAGGCCATTGACGACGGCGCTCGCCGGACCTTCGTGCGGAACCGGGATCGGGGCGCCGGGGGTCCAGGTGTTGGTCACGGGATTGTAGCTTTCCGTGACGCTCGTCGGAGCGCAGGGCGGGCACGCCAGGGTGCCGCCGGTCACATAAAGCCGGCCACCGATGACGCCGGTCGCTGCGCCGAGTCGGCCCGTGAGCATCGGGGCGCCGTTGGACCAGCTATTCGCAACCGGATCGTAAATCTCCAGCGCGTTGGTGATGCCGATCCGGCAGTCCGACATGATGCACCCGCCGGCCACGTAGATTTTGCCGTCGATGACGCCCATGCTCACGCCCGCACGAATCAGGCTCGGCGAGGCCCCGATGGTCCACGAATTCGAAGCCGGATCGTAGATGCTGAGACGGGGAACGAAACTGCCCTGATTTCCGGCGGTGTCCGAATCGAATCCGTGCACGTACAACTTGCCATTGAGGGCGACCACCGTCGGGCTGGTGTTCGCACGCGGGTCGCGTGCCCTCGTCGTCCACGGGAAGGCGCTGAGGATGCCGGGGTCGCTGCTGATGAAGGTGGCCGCCGCTGAGTAGTTGCCCGGCGCCGACGGGGCTGACGCGCCGCCGGGCGCGTAGGCGAAGTTCACGGCGCCCGCGACCGCAGCGCCGGTGCTATCACGCGCGATCGCGGTGGCCGGATGCGTAGTGCCGTCGGCCACAAAATCGCCGCCGGCGACCGTGACGATCGGCGCGGACGGAACAATCGTGACAGTGAAACTCGTCGTCGCCCCATTGCCGGCGGCGTCAAGCGCGGTGAGTTGCACGGTCGTCATGCCGGCCGGAAATCGCATCCCGCTCGAAAGCGGGGAGCTGCCCACCGAGACCACGCCGCTGAGCCCGTCGGTGGCCGAGGGGTTGAAGGCGATCACCGTGCCGCCCGCCGTGGCCGGTGCGGTCAGGTTCGGCTGGCTCGCAAGGATCGGCGCCGTCCTGTCGATCCTGACGAGCAGCGTCTGATCGGCTTCCACGTTGCCGGCGACATCCTTCGCGTGATACGCGAGCGTGGTCGTGCCTTCGGCGGAGATCACGACCGCTGCCGTTGCGCCCGGGACGGTTGCTCCGCCGTTCTGCGCGCCCGTCAGCGAGTACACGATCGATTGCACGCCGCTACCGCCGGCATCGTCGGCCGCGGCCAGCGTGATCGTCACGCCGCCGTTGTTCCAGCCGTTGCCGTTTGGTCCGATCGACCGCGTCGCCGTCGTCTGCGGCGCCACGGGATCGCCGCTCAGGATCTCGCTCGACGCCAGGAACACCGCGCCGTCCTGGCCACCGGCGACGAGCGCGCGGCCGTCAGCAAGCTGAATCGCCGTGTGAAAGCGGCGCCGCGTGTTCATCATGCCGCTCGACGCCCAGGCGTTTGTCGCCGGGTCATAACGTTCTGTACCGGCGGACACGAGCAACTGGAGCGCGTCCCCGGTTGTGCCGCCTGTGACGAGCACCGTGCCGTCGCTCATGACCACGGTTGGAAAGTGCAGGCGTGCTTCCGCCATCGCCGGCCCGGGTTGCCAGGACGTTCCGTTGAAGAACTCGGTTGCCGCCAACGGCGGGTTCTCGAACCCACTGACGCCGCCGATCACCATGAGGCGACCATCAGGAAGCAGGGCGGCACCGTGGCCGGCGCGGCCGGCATGCAACGATGGGCCAGGGGTCCAGGCCGCAGTGGCCGGATTGTAGAACTGCGTGATGCTGAAGTGGGGACCCATCGGGTCGTAGTAGTGCTCGCCTCCCACGACCAAGACCCGTCCATCACTCATCCGCGTGGCGGTATGCAGCCACTTGCCGTTGCTCATGCCGGCGGTGAACGCCCAAGCGTTGCCCGCGGGATTGTAGATTTCTGCCGTGTTGTCCCAGGAATATGCGTCGGAGTACCCGCCCACTGCGAGGACACGTCCATCCGCCAGGAGCGTCAACGTATGGCCGACACGGGGTCGCTGCATCGACGCAGCCGCAGACCACGTATTGGTCGAGGGATTGTAGAGATCCGCGCCGGCGAGGGTGATTCCTGAATCCTCGCGCCCACCGGAGATGAGGATTCGCCCGTCGAGCAGGCGCACGGCGGCGGGCAGTTGCGGGTGCGATGACGCCGATGAGGGCCCTGGCGACCAGGTCCCAGTGGACGGCTCGAAGAAGTCCGCGGCGCCGCCAGTTGCTGGCCCACCAATCACCAGCACCCTGCCATCCGGCATGAGGAACGGCAGGCCGCCCATGCGCGGCACGCTCATCGTGCCGGAAGGAGCCCACACCGGGATCGCCGCCCGGATGGCAACACCGGCGGACAACATCAACAGGAATGCGACAATCTTCAGCGCGAGGCGACGGGTCGTCGGCGTACCTGTGATCACACTTCCTCCAGACACGAATGGTGAGAAGCGACAACGAGTGCGGCCACGACGGAGTCGGCCTAGGGCAGGGAAACGGCGGAGTGCAGACTGACCGGGACACTGCAAGGGCGCAGCCACCGCACTGGCATGGGGTTATTCCCTGCAGGATTTGCTTCAGGCGCGCGAAAGCGTGCACCGGTCGTTTGCGTAGTCTGCGCCGGGGGAGACTCTGGGTGGCCCCGGGCGCAGTATTTCCGCAGGCCGACCGAGTGGGCGCCCGCGGCCGACGTGGCAGTGCCGCCTTCCTTGCGCTGGACGTCGCGTTACGAAGGGAAAGATACGGACTTCGTCGCGATCTCCGTGTTCTCTTTCTTGTCAGCGGCTAAGGCGGACCTCCGTGGTCCTCCTATCGCCGCACGAATGCGATGTTTTCTACGCGGCCGGCGTCCAGGATGAACCGCTCGGAGCGGCCATCAGCGCCCACACTGAAACGAAGCGTGCCGACGGTGCCACTAAGCGTGACCGCATCACGCGCCGCGAGGGTCTCCGGTTTGGCGCGCGGACGCTTCAGCGTGAGCGTGGACCCGCTCAGCGTGATCTCGTAGAGCACATCGAGCTCGTCTGAGTAGTACCGGCCCGCGAGTTGAGCGAGCGCCGCGGCCGGCAACTGTGTCGCGGCGGCCCTCTCCGAACCCGGCGGTTCCCCGTTGGCTCCGGCCGTGGCGGTCGTGCCGTTCGTCGACGGAACCGGCGCCGTGAACGAATCGTGCAGCAGGTGGTCGGCAACGCGATGCGCCAGCGTGGTGGGGGCCGCGTTGCTGACGTTGCATAGCACGGCAATCGAGGTGTGTTGCTTCGGAAATCGCGTCAGGACCGCGCGATAGCCACCGGTGCTGCCCGAATGCTCGACTAGATCCAGGCCGCGGTAGCTGCCAATATCGAGGCCGAATGCGTACCCGATCTGCGTCCCGGCGTTGAGCTTGCCCCGTTCGAGCTGACGCTGCAAAAACCCTGGACCGCCGACCGCGCCGCTGTAGAAGTTCTCATCCCACCTGGCGAGATCGAGGACGGTCGTCATCACGCCGCCTTGCCCGACCAGATCGTTGTTCCACACGTTGATCGTGTAGCGCCCGCCGGCCGACGGACTGTAGGCGTA
>JANOZI010000983.1:0-2955 GCA_031429375.1 Acidobacteriota bacterium
GAGGAACGCGAGCAGGTCCGCGTGTCAAGAATGGCGACAGTGTTCTTCGGCACGCTCGGCACGGTGCTGGCATGCAACGTCTCGAGAATCGGCACGCTGCTCGAGATCAATGCGAAGGTCGTGAATGCCTTCACGGGACCGCTGTTTGGGATTTTCCTGCTGGCAATGTTCAATGCCCGCGCCCGCAGCGAAGGCGTGCTGATCGCGGGGGTCGTGGGGGCATTCACCGCGTACTACGTGGCCTACCAAACGACAATTGGATTCATGTGGCCGTCGACGTTCGGGCTTGCCGCGACGCTCGTCGCCGGATATGTTCTGACGCTGGTCCGTCCTGCGGCCGCGACGGCGAAGGGCCACGACCTGACGTGGTGGGCCGTGATGCAGCGCCCGCCCGTCCTGTGATGTCGCTGCGCACTGACAAGACCGCGTTCCTCATATTGCTTGCGGCGGTGGTGCTGATTGGCGCTGTCAGCACGTCGATCTGGATCGGCGCTGCCGGCATGGGCGTCTCGCCCGTATCGCTGATGTCGGCGGAAGCGGTCGCGGCCCTCGGCATCTGCCTCGTGTTGACCTCCCTTAACCTGGCCCTGCGCTGGTTACGCTGGCACTTCCTGATCCGCCGCTTCACGCGGCGCATCGCCACCCGCGACAGCCTGATCGTCTACCTGGCCACGCTGCCTGCGATTGTCACGCCGTTCTTCGCGGGTGAGCTGGTGCGCGTAATGATCCTGCGGCGGCGGCCCGGCACGCAGGCGTCGCACTTGTCCTGGGTGTGGCTGATCGAACGAGTGTTGGACGCCGCGGTGCTGCTGGTGTTCCTGATCCTGGCCACCAACTTCGATGCGGGCGTAATCCTCGTGCCGGTCGTCGCGCTGGGCAGCTATCTGTTGTTCCACTGGCTGCTCGCCGATCAACCGGCCGCGCGCGTCGCCCGGGTCTCGGCTGCCGCGTTGGGCGCGACGGCGATCGCGTGGACGCTGCCCATTGCGGCGCTGCTGGCGACGCTCGTACGTCTGTCGGAGCCGATCGGGGTCGCGACCGGAATGAGCGCGTTTTCAACCGGCACGTTGCTTGGCGGCGCAAGCGGCCTGCCGCTGGGCGTGTCGGTCACCGGCTCGACGATGATCCGGGAACTGATGGGCGCGGGCGTTTCGGCGCGGGTGGCCGTGCAAGGCATCCTGGTCTACCGCCTCGGCACCGCCTTGTACGCCGTCGTCCTCGGCGTGGTGTCGTTCCTGGTGTGGCGCGGCCGGCTTGCGAACATCATGAGCACGGGCGCGGGCCACTTCGATGACATCGCTCACGCGTACGAGGAGCAGATCCCCACGCACGTCCGCGATCGCCTGCTGGCGAAAAAAACCATCTTGATCCGCCGGCAGCTCGAATCGGCGGGCATCACCGCAGGTGCGAGAGGGCTCGATCTCGGCTGTGGACACGGGTGGTACCTTGCCGAATTTACACGCGAAGGCTATCGCGTCGGAGGGCTGGACTACTCGACCGGCCAATTGCATCGCGCGTCATCGCACTTGGCAGAGGGCGGGCTGCCGCGGCCACTGCTGCAGGCCGATGCCGTGGCACTGCCGTTTGCCGACAACGTGTTCGACTTCGTCTACAGCATCAATGCGTTTCATCACTTCGCCTCCGCCGGCGCGCAGTCCCGGGCCGTTGGCGAAGTGGTGCGCGTGCTGCGCCCGGGTGGAACCTTCATCCTCCACGAGATCAACACGCAAAATCTGCTGTTCCGCACTTACATGGGATACGTGTTCCCGCTGCTGAAGCAGATTGACGAAGGGACCGAGCACTGGCTGTTGCCGTCGGCCCTGCCGAGCGTCGACGGCGCCAGGTGGCTGCCCGACATCGTATATTTCACCTTCATGCCCGATTTCGTTCCGCGCCTGGCCCAGAAAGCACTCGAGCGGATGGAGCAGGTGCTCGAGCGCTCGTCCTGGCGGTGGCTGAGCGCACACTATCAGGTCTCTCTCGTCAAGGACCCGCCGGCCGAGGACTCGGCGCTTCGCGCCTCGTAAGACTCGCGGCTTCGCCGCTCGTGTGAGTCGGCCCTTTCAGGGCCTCCTGGGACTCGGGGTTCCCCTCGTAGGGAATACACCGTCACGAGGCGCGTAGCGCCGAGTCCCAGGAGCGAAACGCGTAGGTGGAAGCGAGCGACTCGCACGACGAGCGTGAGCGAGGAGTCCCACGAGGGGCGAAGCCCCGAGTCCTGAGATACAATCACCAGCTTGTGACGACCAAGAAACGCGCGCTGATCACGGGCATCACCGGGCAGGACGGCTCGTACCTGGCGGAGCTGCTGCTCGAGAAGGGCTACGAGGTCTTCGGCCTCATTCGGCGGCTGAGCGCGCCCAACGTGTGGCGCATTCAACACCTGCTGGAGCGCGTCACGTTGTTGCAGGGCGACCTGCTCGATCAGCTCTCCTTGATCAAGGCCGTCGAACAATCGCAGCCAGAAGAGTTCTACAACCTGGCCGCGATGTCGTTCGTGCCCGCGTCGTGGGATCAGCCGATGCTGACCGGCGAGTACAACTCGCAAGGCGTCACCCGCGCGCTCGAGGCGGTGAGGAGCGTCAATCCAAAAATCCGCTTCTACCAGGCGTCGTCCAGCGAGATGTACGGCCGCGTCCGCGAAGTGCCGCAAACCGAGTTGACGCCGTTCTATCCGCGCAGTCCGTACGGGGTCTCGAAGGTGTTCGGGCATTACATCACGGTGAACTATCGGGAAAGCTACGACCTGTTTGCGTGCTCCGGTATTTTGTTCAACCACGAGTCGCCGCGCCGCGGCATCGAGTTCGTGACCCGCAAGGTGACCGACGGCGTGGCGCGCATCAAGCTGGGCCTCGGCGACAAGCTGATGCTCGGCAACCGTGACGCCGCCCGCGACTGGGGCTTCGCCGGCGATTACGTGAACGCGATGTGGTTGATGCTGCAGCAGGACCAGCC
>JANOZI010000984.1:0-1676 GCA_031429375.1 Acidobacteriota bacterium
GCAGGCGCTAGCCCGCTTGGCGTCGACGCCTGCCGCGCGCGCGTTGAAAGCCACCGCGCCGAAGGACAAGGCTTTCCTGGAGGCCGTCGGCGGCCTCTTCGGCGAGGGTGATGCCGCAACGCGTCGCCGCGTCTATGCCGAAACAATGGGCGCGCTCTATGCGGGCAATCCCGACGACCCTGACGTGGCGTCGTTCTACGCGCTCGCGCTGCTCGGCACGATGTCGCGCAGCCTGATCGGCTACGTCGATGCGCACGAAGGACACAGTACGTCGCTGGCGGGCAGCGACACCCAGCAGCGCGTAGCGGAGATCCTTGACAAAGTCCTCACCACGCATCCCGATCACCCGGGGGCACTTCATTATCTATTGCACAACCACGACGACCCGGAGCATGCGCGGCTTGCGCTCTCAGCGGCGCGCGCCTACGCCAAGGTCGCGCCCCATTCGAGTCACCCGCTCCACATGCCGGCCCACATTTTCGTGCAGCTCGGCATGTGGGAGGACGCGGCGGCCGCAGACCGCGCGGCGTTCGCCGCGTCAGACGCCTGGGTGAAAGCCAAAGGCCTCTCGCCGGCAATGCGCAGCTATCACGCCCTGTCGTGGCTTCAGTACGAGCTGCTCCAGCTCGGGCGATATGACGAGGCGTGGAAGACGATGGCAGAACTCACTCCTTCAGTGAAGGCGAGCGGGGACTTGACGCTCCTGAGCGACCTGTCGTCGATGCGCGCACGCTATGTGATCGAGTCGCGCCGCTGGGACGTGTTGGCCAACGAGCGCGACTTCGGCAATGTCAATGAGCTGTTCGCCATTGGCGTCAGTGCAGCGCGCTCGGGCAACGCCGCTTTCGCGGAGCTGGCTCGCCAGGGGCTTGCAACACGCGCGCAATCGGAGCAAGAAGGCGATCTCCGGCCGGCGATCGCCATCATGGAACGGGAAGTGGCGGCCCTCATTGAACTCGCAGCCGGCCGGCGCGACCAGGCAGTCGAGATTCTCAAGGCCGCCACGCAAGCCGAGCTGAAACTGCCAGCGCCGTTGGGCCTGCCCGCGCCGATCAAGCCGGCGCCCGAGTTGCTGGGCGAGGTCTTGATCGAGCTGGGGCGTCCCGGTGATGCGATCGAACCATTTCGACAGGCGCTTGCGCGCAATGCCAACCGCACGCTGTCACGCCTCGGGCTGGCGCGGGCGTCGGCCGCCCTGGGGCAGCAGGACGCGGCTCGCGAGGAGTATCGCCACGTGCTCGACGCCTATGCGCGGGCCGACGTCGATCGTCCCGAAATCGGCGAAGCGAAGGCCGCGCTCGCCGGCAACGTCGTCGGCTCCGCCTCTTGGATGGGGTCTGGCCGCGGCGTCATCGTCGCGGGCGTCGCCGGATCGATCGCCACACTGCTACTGGTCGCGTGGCGCCGCCGGACGTGGCGCTCCGGCGCGCCGCGAGCTCGCTCGCCGATATCTCGAGCCGAGCGCCGGCGCCGCGACCGCGCGCACCGATGACCGCGCGAGCGCAGACGTCCTTACCACGCTGTGGCAATTGCCTTCAGCCCTCGACGATAAATCGCACCATCCGGCGGGTGGCAACACCGGCGAGATTGTCGGTGACGACAATCTCGACCTCGTAGGTGTCGGGAGGAAATGTCGTGAGGGGCACGGCCTGAGTGACCGCCAGTTGGCGGCCGGC
>JANOZI010000985.1:0-2975 GCA_031429375.1 Acidobacteriota bacterium
CGCTACAATCTAAAAGGACTCGCTTCCGCCTTCGCCAAGGCTACGGCGGACAAGCCGCACGTGGGACTCGGCGCTGGCGCGCCTCGTGGGAGTCGCTCGCTGCGCTCGCTCCTGCGACTCGGGCTTCCGCCCTCGTAGGGAGTGCTCTTGCATTTTTCCTACGAGGCGCGGTGGGCGTCAGCATCGTCGTCACGCTGGTAGGCTTTCGGCCTGATTGACTAAAACAGCAGTTTCGCTGCCAGTTGAATCTCTCGCTCGAGTTGCGAGCCGCGCACCTGACCGAACGTCGGGCTCGTCAGGAAACGGTCGGGCGCCATGAAAACCGGCGTGTTGAACACATTGAAGAATTCCGCGCGGAGCTCGAGCGCGTACCGGCGGGACAGATGAACTTTCTTGGACGTCGACAGGTCGAGGACGCGGAGTCCCGGTCCGCGTACGATGCCCACTCCGGCGTTCCCGAACGTGGCTGTCGCAGGCAGCAGGAACGCTGAAGTATCAAACCACAGCCCTCCCGGACCAACTTCCTGCGCACCCCTTCCGCTGCCGATGCGATCCGGCCGCCCGGTTCGTGCCCCCGTTTGGGATTGGTCGGGTGCGGTGATCGTGATGGCGAACCCGGTGTGGGCTTTGAAAATCCCGGCGACCGACCATCCGCCGGCGATCGCGTCGAGCCAGCCAGGCCCGCCGGACAGGAACCGGCGACCGTGTCCCCAAGGCAGTTCGAAGACCGTGCCGAAGCTGAGGACATGCCGCACGTCGAATGGCGTTGGACCCCATTCGGCGTCGGGGTTCCTCGGATTGGCCCAGAAAGCTGCCTGCTCCGCTGTTTGGCCCCCGTCGCTGAAGAAGCCGCGAGCGTTGCTCATCGCGTGACTCCAGGTGTACGACGCGACGAAGGCCAGGCCGTCGGAAAAGCGCTTTCGCGCCATGGCCTGCAGCGCGTCGTATCGCTGTCTGGCGTTCGGCGTGGTCAGGATCACGGCGCTGATTTGCGGATACGCCGCGTCAAATGGACGCGCGGCACTGGGCGACGGGCGCTGGTTGTAGTTGACCGGTACGACCAGGTGTGTCCCGTACTGCCCGACATATCCCAGCGAAACAGCGGTAGCGCGCGTCAGTTGATATTCGCTTGTGACATTCCACTGCTGGGAACGCGCGGGCCGGTGCTTTGGATCCCACGCTCGCAGGATCGTCCCAGTCAGCGGATCCTTCTCGCGCAACGCACTGAAACCCTCGCTGATCGATGGGCCGAGCACGGCAGGGTTGGCATTGACAGTCTCGAATTCATTGAAGAAAGGTGGATTCAGCGTCAGTCGCAGGTTCGTTCCGGTCCCTTCCAGGAAGCTCGAGATCGTGTAGGCGCCACGCAGCACCAGTCGCTGATCGAACAGCGCAGGATTCCAGGCTATTCCGACGCGCGGCTGCCAATCGTACTTGTAGCCCTCGAAGAGCCCGCGGCTGTTGCCGTCCTGACCCGCGAACAGCGCGCGTCCCGTCGTCAACTCGAAGTTCACCTGCCGGTCGTGCACCTCGACGAACGGCGTGCGGTACTCGTAGCGCAGGCCCAGGTTCAGGGTCACGTCGCGCGACGCGCGCCAGTCGTCCTGCAGGAAGCCGGCCCACAGCGTGCTGCGGTGTCCCCACGGCGCGGCGAAATCTCCTCGCGCCGCTCGTCGAGGATACCCGAGAACAAAATCTGCGATCGGCGAACCAAGCGAACGTTGATCGTTGAGGTCGCGTGTGTACTGGCCGTTGAACTCGTAGAGGCCCAATTGACCAGTGTTTCCTGAGAAGTACACGTTCTGCTGATAACGCATCGCCAGGAATCCCGCCTTCGCGACATGGTTGCCACGATGCCAGATCAGGTTGTCCTGGTACTGAAACGTGTTGTTGTCGAAGCTCTGGACAACCTTGGCCCGGCCAAGCGCGACGTTGGCTCCTACAAAGGTCATCGCGGGAAGTCCTGGTCCCAGGCGATTCGCGCCCGGAATGCCGACCGCTTCGCCGAGATCGCCGAGACCACCCACGTCAACGGCCCCGTCCGCCACCACCGCGATCCGGTTGAAGCCGATGCGGGCCTCGTTGAGCAGGTGCGGGCCCAACTGTCTATTCCAGCTGATGGCCGCGGCCTGAAACGGCGAGCGCGTCGCGTCTCCCATGAGGATCGGAGTCCTGTTGATCGTGGCTGTCGTCTGGCGCCCGTTGGCGTAACGCACAGACACATCGTCTCGAGCTGTGGCCTTCGCGTCGATCTTGATGTCGAACTGATCGTTGTTCAGAGTCGTTCGAACCGCATTGTGAGCATTGTGAATCGGGCCCGGCAGGGTCGGTTCAGGATAGAACGGGCTGGCGAAGAGGGCCGCGGTAACGGTGCTGATGCGTTCGATCGGAATCTGGTTGTTCGGAAACGGATCGCGGACCAGCCGATCGGGATTCGCTGGGTCTGGCCTGGTCGTGAGCGGATCGTAGAGTTGTTGGGGGTTCGCGCCCTCGAGCAGCGCCGAAAAGTCGCCGCGCCGCATGGCAGAAGGTATCAGCGAGACCGACTCCGTCGCGTATCCGCTGCGGCGGCGAGTCGCCTGATAGTCCGTGAAGACAAATGCCCGATTGCTGATAAGAGGGCCTCCTACGGTGCCGCCGAACACGTGGTAGGTCAGGGGCGGTTTGATCGCGTTCAGCGGATCGCGCGGCATCCACTTGCTTGCCCAGTTGGTCGCGTTCAGCGAATCGTCGCGGAAGAACTCGAAGAGCGTGCCCCGAAGCTGGTTCGTTCCCGACTTGAGCGTCACGTTGATGATGGCGCCATGATAGTTGCCGTATTCAGCCGGCGCGTTCGCCGTGATCAATTTGAACTCTTGAATCGCGTCCGGCGACGGTTGATACGAGACGAGGTTATCGGTCGTCTGATTGTTATCCACCCCGTCCAGTTGGAAGTTGTTCGCCTCCTTGCGATTCCCGTTGACGTAGGGCCGGCC
>JANOZI010000986.1:0-3409 GCA_031429375.1 Acidobacteriota bacterium
CGCTGCCGCCGCGTGTGTCAGCTGGTTATCGAGATAGCCGCGGATGATATCGATCGCGGTGGGCTCGAGCGACCAGACCAGCGTTTCGATGTTGGCGATCCGCCCGGCGTCTTGCGGCGGCAGCCCCGCAACCGGCAGCAACACGTCGCGATACAACGCGACGCGCGACTCGAGCGGAAACGCCATTTCGGCGCCGGCCTCCGCCGCGCCCTCGGTCACCAGCAGGTGACGGCCGAACGCCGGCGTCAGCTCGAACTCGTGCCAGCCGCGCCGGCCCACGAGCTCATCGTCGATCAAGATGAACTGCACGTGATGCCCCGGGTAGCCTTCATGGCACGCCAGCCGCAGGACCCTCGAGACATCCACGGCCGCGCGCCGGTTGAAGGTGATCCGCGTGCGATGACGGCCGAGATACTTCGCGAACGCGTCCCACGGCGAATCGTCTGCGAACGCCACCTCGATCGCCTCGTCGTCAGGCAACGCGAACGCGGCGGTACTCGCCGCGCGGCATGCCGCGAGCGCAGCCCTGATCAGCGGCTCCGCCTTTGACGCGTCGACCGTCTGACGCTGCTTGAATGCGGCGTAACGCTCCACCAGCGATCCTGGACCTGGCAGCTCGTGTTGCAACTCGACCAACAGCGAGAGGCGGCGCCCGGAATCCGGTGCGGGGCGGCGGCCAAACGCTTTCTCTGCCTCGTCATCGAACGGTGCGGATTGCCCCAGTAACCTGTGCGCAGACACCTCGAGCGCGGCCAGCTGCGCGTCGAGATAGCCGCGCCGATCGGCGTGGGCAGGATCTGAATGACGACGCAAATCCTGTCGCAGCGTCTCGATTCGCTGCAGGAGCGGTGCGACCGGCTGCCGTGGCCCGGGCCGCCACGACGCCGGCCCGCGCCAACCCTCGACTAATTGCGGATCGTGCTGCGCCAATTGCAAGGCGACGCGGACGTAACCTTCGGCGATGGTGTCGAGCGACGCCATCCGCTCGGCGCACCCCCAGGTCAGCGCGAGCGCCGTGATGGCGTGCGCTAGTCCCCTGTGAAGCGTGATGCGTTGCATAAGTCCCGGAGCGCGGCGCCCGGATCGCAAGCCGGGGTCCCCGCCGCGCGGACTTTGCGCGGTGGGGTGGAAGGCGCGAGACGCGAGCATATTGAGCATATGTGAGCGCCGAGCAACGACGCGAGGCGGGATGCCCCGCCCGGGAATTATGTGACGCATCACGTTTCCAGGGGACCAGGCGCACCCGTGGCATAGAATGCATCATCTCATCACCCATCAATTTCGTTCGGCCGTAGGGCACCCCCTTATGGGGTGCCGAAATCAGGAGGAACCATGCGTCGGGTTGTCGTTACTCTCTGCGCCCTGTTCGCCGCCGCAGCTTGCAATATGCCGGCGACGCCCCCGGCCGCGCCCCCCGCGCCGGCCGCCAAGAAACTCGGCATCCGCCCGGCGGGCGACACCGAGATTCAACCCGACATGAGCCAGGTGACGCCTGAGCTGCAAAAGGTCTACGCGCACATCGACGAGAACATCGACGCGCACGTCGAGAACCTGCAGAAGTGGATCCGCCAGCCCAGCATCTCGAACTCGGGTGAGGGCATCCCCGAATCCGCCGAGATGGTGAAGGGTTTCTTCGACGAGCTCGGCTGCCAGCAGACCCAGGTGTTCGACGTCGGCATCACCGAATACGGCACGCCCGGCAACCCCGTGGTGTACGCCAAGTGCGACGAGGGCGCCGAGAAGACCGTGTTGATCTACTGGATGTACGACACGATGCCGATCACGCAGCCCGATGCGTGGTCGTCACCACCGTTCGAGGCACGGCTGGTCGAACAGGCGCCTTACAAGAAGGTGCTGATCGGCCGTGGCGCCACCAACTCGAAGGGCCCGCAAATGTCGCAGCTGAACGCCTTTCGCGCGATCAAGGCCGTGCACGGCAAGCTGCCCGTCAACCTGATCTTCGTGGCCGAAGGCGACGAAGAGCGCATGGACATCGGCCTGCGCAAGTGGGTCAAGGACCATCCCGACCTGCTCGCCGGCGCCGACGCGCTGTATCAGTTCGGCGGACAGTCCAACAGCGGCAGTGGCGGCTTCGGCGGCGGCTCCGAGGGCTGCGTCTATGTCGAGCTCACGACCAGCGGCAAGTCGTGGGGCCGCGGTCCGACCGTGTCGGACATTCATGGCTCCAACAAGCGCAGCGTCGACAGCCCGGCCTGGCGCCACATCAAGATGCTCGCCTCGCTCGTCTCCGAAGACGGCAACACGCCGCTGATCGACGGCTTCTTCGACGGCATGAAACCGATCGAAGAGTTCCAGGCCGAGCAACTCAAGACCGCGGCGAGCCGCACCGATCTCAAGGTCGCGGCCGACAACCTCGGCGTCGGACGGTTCATCTCCGAGGATCCGTTCACGATGCTCAAGATGCAGCGGTACGGGACCTCGTTCAACCTCGACGGCATCTGGGGCGGCAACATGTATGCGGGCGGCGCCGGCGCCATCCTGCCCAACAAGGTCACCTCGAAGCACAACTTCCGCTATGTCCCCGACATGCACGGCCCCGACATCGTCAAGAAGCTGCGCGCGCAGCTCGATAAGAACGGCTACAAGGACGTCGAGGTCAAGCTGATCGGCGACGTGCCGTGGGCGAAGATGAACGACGATAACGACATCGCCCGCGCCATGAAGCGGACGTATGAGGTGATGAACATCCCGCACGGCGAGCTCCGCAAGGAGTGGACGATCGGCGGCGGTGGTGGCGCGGCCGGCGGCTACTGGCCGGCGTACATGTTTGGCAACGGCGAGGTTGGCGAGAAGATTTCCAACTTCAAGGGCGTGCCGATCGTGGGCGGCGGCGCCGGCAACGGCGGCCGCGCGCACGCGGCCAATGAGTACTACATCATCGAAGGTGCGGGAAAGGTCTACGGCATGGCGGGCGCCGAGAAGGCCGTGGCCACGCTGATGTACGCCTTCGCCGGCAAGGTCCCGCCCGCGCCGGCGAAACCCGTGTCGACGACGGCGGCAAAATAATCCATAGCCAGAGAATGATCGCCGTTCACGATCTCGCGAAGCAGTATCACATCGGCGACCACGTGGTGCACGCCCTCCGGGGCGTCACCATGTCGGTGGCCGCGGCGGAGTTCGTCACGATCGTCGGTCCATCCGGTTCGGGCAAGTCGACGTTCATGCACATCCTCGGCTGTCTCGATCGGCCGACCACGGGACGGTATGTGCTGAACGGCCGCGACGTCTCGACGCTGCCGGGCGACGAGCTGGCGCGGGTGCGCAACGAAACCATCGGGTTCGTGTTCCAGGGTTTCAATCTGCTGGCGCGCACGTCCGCGCTGGAGAACGTCGAGCTGCCGCTGCTTTACACGCGGCAAGGCGTGGTGAAGGCGGCCGAGCGCCGCGA
>JANOZI010000987.1:0-8856 GCA_031429375.1 Acidobacteriota bacterium
ATGGCGCTGCGCGAGCGCCGCAAGGAAGCCTTCACCAAGAAACACGGCGTCGGCGTGGGCATCGCGTCGTTCTTCGTCAAGGCCGCGATCGGCGCGCTCAAGGCGTTTCCGCAAATCAACGCCGAGATCCAGGGCGACGAAATCGTCTTCAAGCACTATTACGACATCGGCATGGCGGTCGGAGCCGAAGGCGGGCTCGTCGTTCCCGTACTGCGCGACGCCGACCGGATGACCTTTGCCGGCATCGAGCTGGCGATCCGCGATTTCGCCAGGCGTGCCGGCGACGGCACGCTGACGCTCGACGATCTCAAAGGCGGCACGTTCACCATCACCAACGGCGGCGTGTTCGGATCCTTGATGAGCACGCCCATCATCAACCCGCCGCAGGTCGGCATCCTGGGGCTGCACAAGATCGCCGACCGTGCCATGGCGATCACCGGGCAGGTGGTGATCCGCCCGATGATGTACGTCGCCCTCAGCTACGACCACCGGCTGGTCGACGGCCGCGAAGCGGTCCAGTTCCTCGTCAAGATCAAAGAGTTCATCGAAGACCCGGCCTGGATGTTCCTCGAGAGTTAGACGGGCTACGGACTGGGACCGGGCCGCCAATTGAGCGCGGTTGGCCGGGACAACGCGATGCGGTCTACTTCAACCGCGAGCGAGCCCAGGCATTGACAGCAGTTACTTACCACTCTCGGGAATGCCAAGGCCTCGGCAGATCTTACGAGCCAAGTTGTTACTGATCTCCGTGTGACGCGGAACGGCTTCGGTGGCGCCGGTGGCGGGGTTCGTCCAGAGTGAGTGCGCGGCGCCTTCGCGTTTTAGTACGCACCCATGCCTGCGTAAGTGCAGCAACAGGGAGCTGCGTTTCACTTCAGAACGACCGTCCCCCGCTCCGCCTCGGCCGGCAGGCCGCGCAGCCCGTCTTCGCGGCGGTCCTCGAGAATCAGCGCGATTGCCTGAGCCAAATCGTCACTCGCCTCCTCCTTCGTCCGGCCCTGTCCATTTGCCCCGGGGATCTCGGGGGAGTAAGCAATTACCCAATCTCCGTCGCGTTCGAACACCGCCGTAAACTCGTTGTGCATTGCGCAACTCCGCACCTACCATAGCGCCGTACCGGGCCTGCTGTCGAACCGCGAGGAAACCATTCGTCGCCAACCCTTGGCAGCCCAGGCACTGTACGCACCGTACGCACTAAGGTTGGTGCCGGCGACCAATCGTCATCTTGGAATTCACGGGTGATATCGTAGCGGTCGGATGGCGAAGCGTGCGACCCCGAACCTGCGGCGGCTCATCGCCGAGCGCGACGAGTCGCGCGGGTTGTTGATCGCGTTCGAAGGCCCCGACGGATCGGGCAAGACCACACAGCGCAAGCTGCTGAAGACCTGGCTCGAAAGCCGCGGCAAGACGGTCGTGTCGACACGCTGGGCCTCGTCCGCGCTCGTCAAGCCGCTGTTGAAGGTCCGCAAGCGCATTCGCACGCTCTCGACCGAGGAGTACTCGCTGCTCCACGCGGTCGATTTTCGCCACCGCGTCGAAACGTCGATTCTGCCCGCGTTGTGGGAGGGCAAGACCGTGCTGGCCGATCGGTACCTGTTCACCGCGCTGGCGCGCGATGCCGCGCGCGGCCTCGACCTCGACTGGCTGCTGCACGCCTATTCGCCGCTGCTCTGGCCCGACCTCGTCATTTATTTTTCGATGACGGCGGAAGATTCGGGCCGGCGCGTCGCGTCCGCGCGGGCGCCGCGCTTCTACGATGCCGGCCAGGACGTGACGGGCCTCGAGGATCCGCTCGCCAGCTACGGCCGCTTCGTCGATCGCGTCGTCACCGAGTACGACAATCTCGCGCTGGTGTTCAAGTTCGTCACGGTCGACGCCGGCGATGCGGTCTACCGCCAGCACACACAGGTGCGCAAGCTGGTGGAGAGCACCGAGAAGCGTCCCTGGCCCGCGTTCAGCAGGGAAGCAGTTGAAGAATGGCTGAAAAAGTCTTCCCGCGCGGCCACCTCATAGCCGTCGACGGCTCCCGCGGCAGCGACATCTCGAGTGCGGCCGACACGCTGGCCAAACGCTTGCGGCGGCTCGGCGTCGAGTGCGTCATCAGCCGCTGGGACGCGTCCGGTTTGTTTGGCGAGCTCGCCCACACCGGGCGGCCCGGGCCGCAGGTGTCCCCTCGCACCCTGTCGCTTGTTTACGCGGCCGATCTCGCCTTCCGCCTCAGGTGGGAGATCCGCACGGCGATCGAAACCGGCGGCGTCGTGATCGCGGCGCCCTATCTCGAAACGGCCGTCGCATTTGGCTCGGCCTGCGGCCTGCCCGAGAGCTGGCTGCGCGAGCTGCTGCGGTTTGCCCCGGCGCCGGACGTGCGCGGCATCGTCCGCGAACGCAAGACCGGGCAAGGTTGGAAGCCGCGGATCGATCGCGGCTACGGCGAGTATGGCGCGGCGTTGTTCGCAGAATCGACGGCCGATTTCAAGCCGAAGCGGACCCGCCACACCATGATCGAGACGCTCGGCGGCAGTCGCGATCGCCACACGTTTCAGTTGTCGGGTAAAGGCATCGAACAGGCCGCCAGGGCGGTCATTGGCAACCGGCCGGCTGCGGCGCGCCAGTCTGCTTCGCGACCTCGCAACGCACGACGATGATGCGTTCCGCCGGGAACGCGAGCATCGCATCGCGAGCGGCGGCGTGGTCGCCGTTCGAGTAGGGTTTCTTCGTGTCGCTCTGCATGGCGTCGGCAACCATCGCAAACTGACGCTGCATCTCCTGCTGCATCCAGTCGCTGGCCGACGTCGCCGCTTCCAGCAGCGAGTTGTAGTACGCCGCCTCGAAGACCGGGAGCTCCAGCGTCTTCCGCGTGAGCACGTTGTCGCCGAGGCGGGTGTTGATCAAGAACTGCGGCGACAGGAACGCGTTGTCTTCGTCCCAGGCAATGAACGCGTGCCTGGTGCTGTCTTCCAGTCGGTAGAGGTAGAAGTTGTTCATCCCGGCGTAGCCGTTGAAGCCGTCGTCCTGCGCGATGAAGTTCTGGGCCGCGATGTAGCGCACGAAACCGGGCAGGTCGAGGAGCGGCCCGACCGTCTGCTCGAAGCTCGAGGCCGGCGTGTTATTGACCAGGCGCACGAGCTCCTCGATCGGCCCCCAGATGGCGACATCGCCCTTGCTCTCGTTGGTCTTGATGTCAAAGCGCGCCTTGTAGGGGCCGAGGTTGGAGCCCTGGTTCTCGAACCGCCACGGGCTCTCGATAACGTAGTTGTATTCGAACAGGTAACCGTCGTTCTGGACGTTGTCGCCGATGCTGCCGAAGACCCGGCCCATCATCGTCTTGTCGACCGACTCGACGAGGCCGTAGAGGCCCTCGTACCGGCCATTCACGAACAGCTGCGCGTGGGTTTCGCGCGGGGCGGGAATGCCGAGGCGCGCAAAGAACCGCATCGCCACGGTTTCTTTGATCCCCGATGGGTCCTGCGTGAGGTTGTCGAGCACGAACGACTTGAGGCCGAGGAAGGTCTGCTTGTCGGAATAGCGATCGAAGTCGACGCGAAGACCGGGCTTGGTGCCGCTGCGCGAGCCGAGCCCGCGCGACCGGATGCCGACGTTGGGCACCGTCTGGCCGTTCCACACCACATCGGCCGGGTAGTAGGTGTTCTCCTGAAAAGCGGCCTTGAGCTTTTCCCAGTCCGTGTCGTTGAGCCACAGCTCGATGCGCTGCAGCGTGTTCGGGTTGAAGAAGTCGTCCGACGACTGTGCCGCGGCGCGACTCGTGAGGATCAGCACCAGCAGCACACCGAGTCCGGCCCGACGCAACGTCGTCATATCCCCATCCTGTCTGCTTAGAAGACGACTTGCAACCTGATCAATCCGGACCAGAACTTGTCGATGCCGCGGTCGGGCGTTCGCGACGGATCGTCGAACGTTTCGTGCACCGCATTGGAGATAATCCGCACCCAGCGGTTCAGCATCCAGTTCACACCGAACGTCCACACTTTGTCGCTGTTGCTCACCAGGTGGTCCGCGCGCGGATTGGTGAACGCCGTGCCGGTCTTGGAGGCGCTGCCGAATTCGAGCTGTTCGTAGCGCGCGCCGACCTCGATCGCGCCGATGCCGCCCTGGAACAACGGCTTCTTCGGATTGATGTTGTCGTCCTTGTCTTCGCCGGTGACAAACCACGTCGCGCTCGCATACCAGCCAGTGCCGACAAAGTCCGACAGGTCCTGGTTGCGGTTGCTTTGCCCGATTCGTTCCTCGCGCGACTGCATCCACTCCGCCTTGAAGCCGGTGGGCCCCGGCGTCCAGTCGAACTGCGCGCCGTAGCGCTGGCGGCGGCCCTTCACGTAAACCGGCTCGAAGAAATCCTCGGTGCCATAGACCGAGTGGCCGCGCAGGCTGTTGAGTCCTTCGGGGATTTCAGCGGTCGTGTAGGCGACACCGAACCGCATGCTCTTCAGCTTAGCGGCCACCGGCAGCGGCTTCAGGAGATTGGCGGTAATACGGCCGGCGTACGAGGGCCCCACGCCTTTGAGGTCCTGGCCGGCTTGAACAAACTGCGGCTCCTTCAACTCGCCGTTGTCGCCGTCGTCGTCGAACACGCCGACTTCGTAGGTCAGGTCGTTGCCGGAGATTTCGCCGTAGACCATCACGCCGCGATCGCGCGCCGGCGCGATGATTTGCGAGGCCAGGGTCCGGTACGCAAAGTCGATGTCGGTCACACCCGTGTTCTGCTCGAGGCCGAATGGCATCTTGAACCGACCGGCCTTGACCCGGAGCGCGTCGAATGTCGACCAGTTCAGGTAGACATCTTTCCAGTCGCCAAAGCCACTACCGCCGGTATCGATGGCACGCTCGATCTCGAAGTCGAAGTGCTTGGTGAGGTCACCCTTCAAGCCGACGCGGGCGGTGCGAAAGTCGAACGTGTCCTCGTCGATTTGCGGATCGAACGTTCGCCAGTCGAATTGCACCTTGGCGCGAAGATCGACGCTGACGTCCTTGCCGAACACGATTGAGGGGCGATCGTCCCACACCAACCCGCGCCTGCCCTGAGCGAGGCTGGCTCCTAGTGCCGACCCGGTGGCAGCCGAGTCGATGGGCGTCTGTTGCGCCACCACCGGCCCGGCGCAGGCGAGCACGAGAACCAGGGCCGCCGACACACACGTCCTCATGCGATGCGATCTCCCGGCAGCAGCGAGGCCGCGGCTCCCGCCTTGGCACTCATCTGGTGAAACGCCATGTTGAGCCGCTTGACGAGTGCCGGCTCGTGAATCACGACAGACACTTCACGGCGGAAGTCGAGGCTGAGGGTCGAGAGCGCCGTGCTGCCGAGGATGGCGCGGGTCTCGTCGATGATCATCATCTTGCCGTGCGGCTCGACGCCCATCGGGTGCTTGCCGAGCAGCGACACGGTGATGCCGGCCTTACGTCGCTCCTTCAACAGCGCCACCAGGTCCGGGTCCGACAGCTTGTGATCGAGAATGCGAATGCTGCGCTTGGCCCCGGCGATCAGGCCGCGGATCTCGCGTCGCGATCGCTCGGGCCCGATGATCAACCGCCGGCTGATCGGCCGGCGCGAGGGCAGCGGCTTGCCCGCGGCATCCGCCCGAAACAGCGTCAGCAGGCCTTTCACCACCGATGGGTCCCGGGTCACGAGCACCGCGTCCCACGTGCGCGAGAAACATTTGCGCGTCGGGTTGAGGGTCGTTACGATCGCCGTCGACTCGTCGGCGACGAGATACTTCGCATGGTATTTGACGACGGGGTCGGCGTAGCGGGTGACCACCGCGCCCATTTCTTCGAGCGCGCCCCATAGTTTCTTGAGGCGCTTCTTGCCGCCCTTGGCGCGCTTGGTCAGGATCGCCTCGACCTCGCAGCCGCGCTCGAGCGCGTGGGCGAGGGCATCGAGCACGGTGATGTCGTCACAGCGAAACAACGACAGCACGAGGCGCCGCTTTGCGGATCCGATTACGCTGAGCAGGGCCTCGCGGCGCTCGGCGGGCTCGAGCACCAGCTTTTCCTTCGCCGCTGAACCCGCTGCCTTCCGAGGCTTCCGGGTCTTGGCCGCCGCCTTCGGCGCCCCGGGCTCCGCGGGACTACCCTCGCTTGGGGGACGACCAAGAGACATTCTTGATGCCTTTCTTGCCATCACCCATCAGCTGCGCGCTGAGGTCCTCGAGCGAATCGGTGGGCGTAAGCGTGGTCAGGTACTTCACCGTGGCCTCGTCTCCCTGGGAGACTTCGCGCGGTTCGAACAGAACGCCATTCACGGCAAACACATGCAACACGTGCGCCGTCGGAAATTCGCGATCCTCGGCGATGATCTCGACCTGCATGCTGCGCGGCCGCTGCGAGCTGAACATGTTGAGGATCGGAATCATCGCGCACAGGAACAGCGTGCCGAGGCCGGCGACGGCCAGCGCGCCAAGGCCGGCGGCCATTCCCAAGCCCATCAGCAGGAAGAGAATCGTGATGTCGCGAGCGTCCTCGACCGGCGTTCGAAAGCGGATGATGCTTGCCGCGCCGGCGATGCCAAAGGCGCGCGCCAGGTTGTTGCCGATGATGATCATCATCATCGCGCCCGAGATGCAGAGCAGCACCTGCGCCTGGTCCATCGTCGGATTCGGCTGTCGTTCGACGCGGTACTGGCGGTGCACCACGGTGACGAGCATGCCGATGATGGCGGATGCAATCAGCTTGGAAAGCTCGAACAGCGGATGCGTCAGCACACCGCCGCCCGCGGCCGCAGCAGCGGCGCCCCCGGAAATCGGCGCGGACGGCAGCGTGTCACTCAGTCCGAGGTCCGGCCAGATCATGCCGACGGCGACGAGGGACAGCCCGACCACCGCGACAGCGGCGCCGGCGGCAAATCGATCCCACGGAATCGTGCGCGTCTTGGCTTCGACGAGCGTATCGACCACTTCCAGCACGCGCGTGAGCAGCGACAACTCGAGCGTTTCGAGCTCGCGCGGATTCGGCGAGACGAGCGTGAAGCGCCGGTTCAGGCGTTGCGCCGTCGTGTGCCCGCGCACCAGCGCGCGGATGCCGGCGCTGTCGATCGTCGGAACGCCACGCAGATCGATCACCAGGTGCTCCTGGCCCGACTTGAAGACCTCCTGGATGCGGCGTTCGAATTCTTCGGCAGGGCCGCCCGCCACCAGAGGTTCCTGCGGTGAGAGCAACAGCCGATCGGCCTTCGTGGTTTTCGCTGCGGAAGTAGCCATACGACCCGCGCCCCGGGGTCGCCGAACGGTACCACGTCTGAGAAGCTTGGCAAAGGGCGGGTTACCATAGAGGCATGACCATGCGATCCCTTTCCGTCCTCCTGGTAGTGGCGGCCTTCGGCATGTCCGCGCACGCGCAGCAACCGGCCAAGCCCGCGCCGCCTCCTGTTCCGCCTCCCGCTGACGTCGAAAAGCCGCCGGCCGACGCCACCAAGACCGCGTCGGGTTTGAGCTTCAAGGTGTTGCAGGCCGGCAAGGGCACCGTCAAGCCTGATGCCGACGACCTCGTCACGGTGCACTACACCGGCTGGACGACGGATGGAAAGAGCTTCGACAGCACGTCCTGGCGGAATGCGCCAAGTACGTTCCCGGTCAACCGCGTGATCAAGGGCTGGGGCGAAGGCGTGCAGTTGATGGTGGCCGGTGAGAAACGCCGATTCTGGATTCCCCAGGACCTCGCCTACGGCGGCACCGCTGGGCGTCCGGCCGGGATGCTGGTGTTCGACGTGGAGATGATGGAAGTCGATCCATCGCCGCCCCCCGACGTCGCCGCGCCTCCGGCCGACGCCAAAAAGCACGAGTCGGGCATCGCGTACAAGGTCATCCGGCCCGGCACGGGCTCGACGCATCCGACACGAAAAAGCAGCGTCACCGTCCACTATTCAGGCTGGACGACCGACGGTCAGAAATTCGACAGCTCGTGGAATAAGGGACAGCCCATCACGTTCCCCCTGGACGGCGTGATCGAAGGCTGGACCGAAGGCGTGCAGCTGATGGTTGTTGGCGAGAAAACGCGGTTCTGGATTCCCGAGCGCCTCGCCTACAAGGGCGAGCGGCCGCCGCGCGGCATGCTCGTGTTCGACGTCGAGCTCCTGAATATCCGCTAAACCGTGTGCCAGATCGAAAGATCGAGCATCGAAACGGAACAAATGTAGTTAAGTGAAACAAATAAACGACTTAGCACCTATTAGCCAAGCTGTTTCACGCACGATGTGCTCTCTTTAAGCACAACTAACGTTTTTGTCATATCAAGTCATCTCAGGTCAGCGGCGGCCGGAATGTTCAAAACCCCCATTAAACAGCTTGTGACATGACTCTATAAGACACTGACTGCCAAGCAGAGCTTATTGGCGCGTCTATTGCTCTACGCTAGGCATCATGGTGTATTCGTTCAAATCCCCCAAGGACCGCATGAAGGCGGTTTGGGGTCGTCGGTTCGTAACAGCGCTAGCCTTGCTGGCCTTAGTTCTCGTCTGGGCCCCTCCCGCCAATGCGCAGAAAAACGCAAAAGCCGGGAAACCCGCTAAGGTCCAGCATTCCAAACTCGACAAACAACTGAACAAGGTCGCCGACGGCATCGGCGATTCCGAAGTCATCGTAGAGTTCTACGACGACGCGGACGGTTCAAGCCGTATCAAGGCGGCCGGCGGCGTTTCGGGCCGGAAACTCGGCAACATCAAGGCGCGAGCGGGCCGCATGCCCAACGCGCTGCTGAAGCGACTCGCTGACGACCCGAAGGTCAGGCGCATTCACCTCGATCGCGAAACCGAAGCGTCGATCGCACGGGCGTCGGCCACCATCGGTGCGAAGAACGTGCAGACCCAGTACGGTTACACTGGCGCCGGCATCGGCGTCGCGGTAATCG
>JANOZI010000988.1:0-10998 GCA_031429375.1 Acidobacteriota bacterium
CAGGTGGCCTGCGTGGTGTTGTTGTTGAACCGAACCCCGTCACTCGCAAACTTCGTCAGGGATGGAGCGGTGGCGCGTTTGTAGCCGTATGCGTCGAGGTGATCCCTGCGCAGCGTGTCGGCCCAGATCACGATGACGCCCTGCGGCGGCCGTCCGAGGGCGGCGGCCGCACCAGCGGTTGGCTCCGGCGATGCCCCGTGCCGTCGCACGACCGGCGCGCCCCACAGCCCGACGGCCCCGGACTCGGGCGCGCGGACGCCGAGTGTCAGCGTGATATTCCGGCCGCTGAACCGCGAGAGATCGATCGCGCGAGGCTCCCAGCGGTACGGCGTCGTCAGCGTGTGCTCGAGCAGGGCCTCTCCATCGCCGGTCGAGCCGGCGTCACCACGGGCGCTGATCGAGAACGTGACGGGGCCCTCGTCGACCGTGCCCAGGGCCACATCGAGCCACGCGGCCGGCGGCACCTGGATCGTAAACTGCATCCGTTCGGGTGCGCGTGACGTGATCGACTCGCGATACACCTCACGCATCCCCTGCCAGCCGACGCCCGATTGAATGCTCGCCAGGTGCTCGCGCCGGAAAATCAATCGCACGGATTCGATGGCGAATGTCGCGCCCGCGACATCGCTTGGCCTGATGAACACGTGCCGAATCTGGGAGGCCGGAAGCGGGCGCGCCTTGGTCAACACGTAGGTCTGGACCTGATCGCCCGGGGTGAGCGGCGTGGTGATTTCGTTGCCGAGCCCCATCATCTGCCCGGTGATCGCTGCGAACTCTGGCCGCTCGTCCGGCGACGTTTCAACCGACAGATTCGCGCCGGCCGAGACGCGAATCCGCACCTCGATCGAGTGGAGCTGGTCGGCCACCTGAACGTCCGACGTCCTCTCGATGCGCAGGAGCGAGGTGGGGCTCGTCGTCCGGCCGGTCAGCAGGCCGTTCGAAATGGTCAAACCGGCAATGCCAGGGCTGGCCTCCCAGCCGCGCGTGCCGGCAAACGCTGCCGGGGCCGGCACCGGGGCCGGTCCGTCGAAGCGCCATTCGGTTCGCGCGGCTGGCGGCGTCGGCGCCGCGGCGTCGATCACGCTCTTCTCATTGAAGAGATCGGTGAGTCGAATCGCGAGCGGCGTCGACGCTGAATCGCCCGTCCGGCCGCACGACAGCCCAACGACGCTCAGCAGCACGAGGCATAGACCTGGTCTCATCATGATTCTCCTCAACGCACATACCCGAGACTTCTCAGCCGCTGCAGTTCGTCGGCGCTCATGGCCTTTGTGGTCTCGGCGTCGGGCTTGAGGCGCGCCGCCACCGCCATTTCACGCCAGCCCACGATCAGCTTGGACAGCCGCGCGACCACGTCCGGATGATCCGCCGCGACGTTCTGTTTGTTCAACGGATCCTTGAAGTAATCGAACAGCTCGAACTCGGGCAGACCGGGGGGTCGGGTGGTGTTCTGGATCAGCTTCCAGTTCGCGTCAACGATGGCAACGGACACCCGGCCCTGCTCGACGGGCTGTCCCCGTTGAGGAAGCCGTTCCGAAATGGCTGGCCGGGGCTTCCATCCCGGCCAAGAGGCCGGGGGCGCCGATCCGCCGGCCGACGCCGGGCTCAGGAACGGCCGCAGCGACTGTCCCTGCACCTCAGCGGGGGACTTGAGGCCGCTGAGCTCCAGCATCGTGGGCATGATGTCGATGCTCTGCACGAGATCATCGATGACCCGCCCGGTTGCCACCCGCGTCGGCGACCGGATAATCAACGGAATGTTGGTCAGCTCGCCGTACACGGTATGGCCGTGGAAGAAGCGGCCGTGCTCCTGGAACTCGGTACCGTGGTCACTCGTCAGGACCACCAGGGTCTTCTCGTCGAGGCCCATGCGGCGGAGTTGCTCGAAGAGCCGTCCCATTTCCACATCCAGGCCGCGAATAGACCCGTCGTACCAGTCGGCCTCCTGCTCTACGTAGCGCACCGGATCGAATCCCGCCTTGATGACCTCGTCGCGCGTGGGGAGGCTCCGGGTTTTCATGAAAGGATCTTCGATCAGCTTCGTCACCTCGACGACTTCCTTGCGGTGCTGCTCGGTCCTGGCGGGGTCGCCCCAAATGGTGTTGTAGGGTTTGTAGGGCTCGAATGGAGAATGCGGATCGGCGAAGTGGAGATACGCGAAGAACGGCACCTCACGATGACGGTCCAGCCACGCCACCAATCGGTCCACGTATTCGCGCGCGCTCTTGTTCGCGAGCGGTGTACCCGCGGCGGGAAGCGAGCCGTTTTCGTGGAGCTCCTCGTAGCCCTGGTGCAGGTTCGTGTACTGACCAGTGAACGCGATCGACGAGAGCGATAGCGTCGCGTATCCCGCCGCCTTGTATACCTCCGCCATCGTCGTCACCGACGAGGGCAGGCGATCGGTCTGGTCCCGCACGCCATGCGTGCTCGGGTAGAGGCTCGTCATCATCGAGGAGGTGGACACTTTCGTCCAGCTGGCCTGTGAAATCGCGTTGTTGAATTGCACACCTTCGTGAGCCATGCGCGTCAGAAAGGGCGCAGTCTCGCGCGAGTGTCCGTAGAAATTCAGGCGGTCGCGGCGCAAGGTATCGGCCTGAATGAAGATCACGCCCTGAGGGCGATTGAGCCCGTTTCCGCCGCTCGCAGCACCCGACTCGTCGACCTGGGGCGGTGCGCCCAGCGCGCGCACGACCGGCGAGCCCCAAAACCCGAGCGCGCCCGTCGACGCCGACTGCAACTGGAGCGACAGGGTCACCGCTTTGCCCGCCAGACGTGACAGGTCAACCGGATAGGTGTCCCATCGATGCGGTCGCGTGACGGTGTAGTCGACCTGGACGGCGTCCCGATCATCTGCGGCCCCTTGCGGCCTGGCGACGATCCGAAACGTGACGGCGCCGTCTTCGACCGTCCCCACGGCGAGATCGAGCCAGGGGCGCGCCGGCAACTGCACGTCAAACGTCAGCGTTTCCGGCGCATGCGCGACCAGCGATTCGCGGTAGATCTGCTGCAGCCCCTGCCACCCGACGCCGGCCGGAATCGACGCCAGGTGCTCGGTGCGCGTCACGAGGCGCACCGACTCGACGGCGAAGGTCGCATCGGCGTCAGTCGGCCGGATCACGATGTGACGAATGCGCGAGGTCAGGATCGGCACAAGCGGAGTGAGCTCGTAGGTCTGAAACGCGTCGCCCGCCTGGAGGGGCGACTGCATCGGCCACGGAGTCCGCCCTACCCCAGCGGACAGTTCGGACAGATTGATGGTCGGCGCTGGCGACGTCTGGATCGAGAGGTTCGCTCCGTTGGACGCACGCATCCTCACTTCGATCGCGTGCAGCGTGTCCGGGACATCGAGCCCAGAGGTCCGCTCGAAATGAATGAGCGCGCCGTCTCCAGTTGCGCGTCCGGTCAACTGTCCATCCTTCACCGTCAGGCCGACGACCCCGGGGCCGGCCTCCCACCCGCGCGTCGCCGCGAACTGGGCCGGCGGCGCCGAGGACGGCGCGCCGTCGAACCGCCAGATCGTCGGCCGCATGGTGGCGGCGGGTTTGGCCGACCCGTGAACGCGCTTGGCGTCGAACAGATCGACGAGGCGAATCGGTCCAGCAGCGGTCGTAGTCGTCGTCGAGCCTGAACACGAAAGACTCGTGACCGCGAGCGACAAGAGAAGCGCGATCCGAAATGTCGATGTCATAGCATCTCCACCCAGGCGACTAGATCACCACGCCGAATTTCGACTTCAATGCAAACGCGAACACGAGGGACAACACGAAGAAGGCAATCATCCAGTGCGTGCCATACCCCAGGAGACTGATCTCCCGCTCCGGATACGCCACCAGGATCGCCTTGATCGGCACATCGGCCTCGATTGGGGCCTCGGCCGGGTAGAGCAGTTGGTTGAGGAACCCCGCCTCGAGACGTTCCGGCGTGCGCCAGCCGACCTGATTCGACACGCGAAGTCGCTTCGTCACCGACCGCCCGTCGAGCGTGACCGTCAGTTGGTAGTCGCCAGGCGTCTCGGCCCCAATGCGCCAGGCGGCTTCGCGCTCCGAGGGAATCCAGACGAGCGGTGTCTCGACCCGAAGACCCGACGGCGCCTGGAGCGCCACCTCGGGCGCCGCGCCGGACACGGGGCTTGCACTCGCGTGCAGGCGCACCTTGACGATCGCAGACTGTCCGGGACTGAAGCCGTCGAACCCGTAGTAGAACTGCAATTGCGCGATCAACAGAGCGAAGGGAACGAGCATCCACACCATCGGCGCCAGCGACAGCCGTAAGTACGTGAAGTTGTGGCGCAGGATGTCGAGCTGCGCACTGAACATGGCCCTGAGATCGTCGTTGAACAGCCTGATCTCGAAGATGCCGGCGTGGATGCGCCGCTTCACGACCGCTATCGCCGGCTGATTCGACGTCGCGCGAAACACCAGCAGCATCCCGATCGCGGCGACGAGCGATACGACGCTCAGGCCAATAATCGGTGGGAGCGACCGGAACGGGGACAACGCGCCGCCGACCAGCCCACCCAGCGCGAGGTTGATCCAGGTCATCATCGGGGATCAGGGATCACGAGATGTAGCCCAGGCCTTTCAAGCGCTTCTTGATTTCCTCCTCCGAATCAGCTTCGTCGAGATGCTTGATTTCCTTCTCGAGCGCGTGCGTGATGAATTCCTCGACCGAAGAATACCCGGCCAGGTCTGCATAGCGCTTGACCCTCGCCACGAGCGCCTTATCGAGTTTGACGTTGCCCATTCCGAACATATCGCCCTCCGTTGTGCCGATCGTTCACTTGCGCTTCGCCGGCCGCACGGGAAACTCGTCGATCCCAAACTCCGCCAGCACCGCAGCGGCGACCTTGTCGAGTGACGGCGCCGGCTTTCGCAACGGGCGGTTCGACAGCAGCACGCCCGGTACTGCTTCGTGGTCCATGCAGTGGTCTCCGCTCCAGGGATCGGTGTTGTCCACGATCACGTCAGGCGGGATGCTCCCGAGCGCGGACTCGTCGGATCCGCGCGTGCCCTTTGCATAGCCGACGACGAGGTCAGGCGCCCGGTCGAAAAAGCCCGCGTCAGTATAAACCTGCTCCCGCCGATAGACCTTCGTGATCGCAGGCTGGCCGGTCGCGGGGTCTATCGCCTTGAGAAGCTTCGTGGCGATCTCCTCCATCAGGCGCTCCCGATCGGCTGGCGCCACCGCGCCTGACATCTCGCGGCCCTGGACATTGAGGTAGAGGCCGTTGAGGCCGATGCCGTAGGCGCGGGTCCGGGACCAGTCGACATTGCCAAAAAACCCCGGATCGTCCTTGCGCGCAGGATTCGCGAGCGTCAAGAATCCTTCCTGCTTGAGCCACGTGTTGAGGTGAAACGATCGCCGCCATGACGTGAAGCCGTGGTCGGACAGCACGACCAGCGTGCCGTCCGGGCCGATCGCGTCGAGCGTGTCGCCGACGATGCGGTCGAGACCGACGTAGAGCTCCTCGATGACGTCCGCGTACTTGGGATCGATCGCCGGATCGTATGCCGGATGGCCCGGGTCCCTGGCGCGCCACATCATGTGCGCGATCTGATCGACGTTGCCGAAATAATAGAAGAGCAGCCCGCCCGTGAACCGATCGAGCACATACCGGTACTGCATCCGGTTCTCGTCGCCGGCCAGCCGCGCCTGCGCGAGGAACTCGTCGCGCGTCAGGACGCCGGTTCTCAACCCCTTCGTGTCTTCGGGCATGCCCTGGGTATAGAAGCGGCCCGTGGCGGCGGCCAGTTCAGCGGCGTAGTCCTCAGGCTCGGACACGGGCATCACCGGCTCCATCGGGTCGAGGTTGATCGGCGACACATACAGCTCGACATACGGCTTCATCTGCTTCAGATAGAACCGGCTCATCCCGCGGACGCTCTGTAGCGGCACTCGCAGGTCGAAGTCCACCGGCACCCAGTCGCTCCATTCCCCGACGGCGAGCACGCGCTCCTGGTCGCCGACGACAAGCTTGGCCACGGGCCGCTCGGCGTCGAGGTAAAGGGTGAAGTCGGCGGTGATTTTTTCCGGCACCGTGCGAAAAGGATTGTCGGGGCCGTGAAGAGCCGCGCGCACGACATGGCCCTCGACCGTGACCGGATACAACGCGCCGCCCGACAGCGTCTTCCCGCCAAACGCAAACGGCTCCGAGGTGTAGAACGAAAACGTCCCGTAGCCGCCGAGCAGGTCGGGCGTGCCCATGCCGCTCAACTCACGGGTGGCGGTGCCGGACGGCGGAAAGTTGGCGGGCATGCGGATGATCGTCGTCTCGATGCCGCGAGCCTCGAGCACCTCCCAGAATGGCTGTCCCTGTCGCAACAGCTTCACCGTGCCGCCCGACAGTGGGAACTGCCAGTCGCCGACGGTGATCGCGCGAGTGGAACCCTCGGTGCTCGACGTCGACAGGTAGGGCACCATGGTCTTCGGGTCGCGATGGATGAAGTCGAAGATGCCGTGACCGCCCGGGTCGAGTCCTGTGATGAACGTCGACCACGCCACGGGGCTCTGCGGCGGGATCGATGTGGCCAACGGCGCGAAGCCCCCGGACGACGCCAGCCGCGCGAAATTCGGGAGCCGCCCCTTGTCGATGAGCGATCGCGTGAGGTCGTAGTCCAGGCCGTCGAAGCCGAGGACGATGACCCGTTTGTCGGTGGCGCCGGATCCGCCGCCGCAACCGATCGCCAGGGCAGGAAGGAACACGAACAACCCGAGCACAGCCCACAATCGCTTCATGGTGACGGCCTCATCAGGACCTTGCCCTCCATGTAGGCCGGAGGCTCGATGCCGAATAGATGCAGCGCCGTGGGCGCGATGTCGATGAGCGCCGGATCGGTTGAGTCGATGGACCGATTACAGAAGATCACGCCGGGTACCTGTCGGGGGTCGATGCAGTGATCGCCGCTCCAGGCCTTGAGGTTGTCTTCGAACACCGGCCCCGACACGACACCCGTCGCGCAATCCCACGACGTTCGATAGCCCGCGTTGTAGCCGATCAGCAGATCGGGCGCGTTCGCCAGATAGGGGCCCGAGTACAAGGCCTGTGTCTCAAACGCTTCGGTGATGCCGACCGCGTCGGCATCCTGGTCCGCCAGCCCCGAGAGTTTTGCGACAAGCTCCTTCCGCAATTGCGCCGCGCCCTCACCCGGCTCGACAATGCCCTGCGCCTCACGCCCCTTGACGTTGAGGAACATCCCGGTGAGGCCCAAGGCGTACGCTCGCGTCCGAGACCAGTCCACATCCCGCAACCACTCGGCGCCGCCATCCGCGCCGGGTTTGAGCGTGAGGTATCCGTTCGCGTGCAGCCAGCTGTTGAGATTGACGCCCCGGCGGAACGAATTGAAGCCGTGATCCGAGATCACCATCAAGACGTCGCCGTCCTTCAGTCGCGCCATCACTTTGCCCACCAGCGCGTCGTTGTGGATGTAGAGCTGTTCGATGGCGTCGCGATGCTCCGCCGTCTCGCGCCCGCGCCCGGCCGGATGCGTGGCGTCCAGATAACGCCAGAACATGTGCTGGATGCGGTCGGTGGCGTCGAAGACGCACACCAGGCTGCCTGTCCGGAGCGTGTCGAGTCCCGCAAAGAACATCCGTTCCCGTTCGGCGTCGATGTCGTAGGTCTGTTGCAGGAACGTGCCATCGTCGATCACGCCTTCGTTGAGCGCCCAGGTGTCTTCCGCCAGGCCCAGCGTTGAGTACTGGCCGATCTTCTTCGCCAGGTAGGTCGCGTAATACGACGGATGCGAGATCGGCATGGCCGGCTTCTCGGGGTCGATGTTGATCGGCGTGACATAGAGCGAGACGTGTTCGCCCATTTCGGTCACGAGCATCCGGCAGATGCCGCTAATCTTGATCAGCGGTGCGGCCGGAAAGGTCAGCGTGATCCAGTCGCTCAGCTTGCCCACCTCCAGCGTGTGGTGGTGGCCGTTCACGTCAATGCGCGCGCGACCCTGGTCGGCGCGAATCGACAACGGGATCGCCAGCGCCGGCTCGTCGGCGATGAAGCTGTTGGGCGGTCCCTCTAGGCTCGCTTCGAATCCCTGACCATTCTTGCGAAGCGCCACGCGCGTGCCGCCCTCTTTGAAGCGGCCGCCCACCTGACGCGTCGTGAACAACGTGAACGTGCCTTGCGTGCCCAGCAGATCCGGCACGCACATCGCGCTCAGCTCGGCCCCGTAGAACTTGTCAGGGGGGAACGTAATGGGCACGCGGAGCACCGTGCTCCAGATGTGGTGATCGCCGAGAATGCACCAGAACGGCTTCGACTTCCGAAGCAGCCGGAGGTCGGGCCGCGACAAGGGAATGCGAAAACGTCCGAGCTTCAGCACACGAGTCGGGCGGCCGATGTGGGTCGACGACAGCACCGGCAGGTAGGTCCGCAGATCGCGGTCCAGAAAGTCGAAGATGTTGTGCTTCGCCGGCGACACTCCCGTGCTGAACGAAGACCAGGCCACGGGGGACACCGACGGGAACGTCGTCCGCAGCCGGTGATAACTGCCCATCGCCGCAAGCTTCGAGAAGTTCGGGAGCTTGCCTTCGGCGATGAAGCGGTCGGTCAGTTTCGGATCCTGGCCGTCGAGGCCCACGACAATCAGCCGCTTGATCAGCGGCTTGACTGGCCGCCCGCGCCTGATCGCGCGAATCGCGAGCCGGAACGGCCAGATCAGGAGTGAGACGAACGCCAGAATGATGGTGGTGAAGACAACGAAAAACGACGAGAGCAGCGCAAAGCCTGCGCCGGGGCCGACATAGGCCTCGGCGGGTGCGACCGCCAGGGCGAGGCCTAGCCCGACCATCAGCGAACGCAGCAGGAGAGCTTTCGATGGCGCGGCGCGGGGAGCCAAACTGTGCCGTATGGTATACCAAGCAGGTTTGGGCGGCGCAACCCGATGCGAGGAGCGTATTCATGGCGTGGTGGCGGCAGACATATCGTCGATTCTTGTACGGACGGCCCATTGTTATCGTCTCCGGACTACCCCGATCCGGGACGTCGATGATGATGAAGATGCTGGAGGCGGGCGGGATTCCGGTGTGGATGGACGGCGTGCGAAGCGCGGACGATCAGAACCCGAAGGGCTACTACGAACTCGAGCGTGTCAAAGAGCTCGACAAGACTCTCGACAAGACCTGGGTGCGGGAAGGCCGCGGCCGCGCCGTGAAGGTGATTTCGTCACTGCTCGAGCACCTGCCGGCCACCAACAACTATCAAGTGCTCTTCATGAACCGCAACATTCAGGAAGTGCTCGATTCCCAAAGCAAGATGCTCTCGCAACGCGGGCAAGGGGGCGGCGAGGTGAGCGATGCCGCGCTCCAGAAGTTCTACGAGACCCACTTGCGCAAGGTGAAGTATTTCCTGGCGCACCAGCCTGGATTCTCCGCGCTCGACGTCACGTATGCGGATGTCGTTGCGGACCCGGGGACGACAGCAGAACGCATCCGCACCTTTCTGGGCGCCAACCTCGACGTCGCCAGTATGACCGGGGCCGTGGACGGCCAGCTGTATCGCAACCGGCACCGGTAGCGCGTCAGGGCCTCGATGTCGCCACGATCAACCCGAACGCCCCTGCCGCGCCGATCAGCCAGAGTTCAGAGATCTTCCAGCGCGTCAAGATGACGAACGTCACGATGGCGATGCCGGCCGTCCAGAAGTCGACCAGGGCGCGCGTGGCCAACACGTACGCCGCGCCGGCGATGGCCCCTGTCGCCGCCGCCGACACACCTTCCACGAAGCCCTTGATCAGCGGTTGTGATCGGTGGCGCCTGAAGTACGGGGCCGGTAGCACGACGAAGAGATAGACGGGGAGGAACACGCCGAGGGCGGCCACCGTCATGCCCCATGGACCGCCCACGAGGTAGCCGATGAACGCCACCGTGATGACGACCGGTCCCGGCGTGATCATCGCCACCGCCACCGCATCGAGAAACTGGCGATCGTTCAGCCAGCCCTGCGTCTGGACCAGCTCCCCGTACAGAAACGGCACAATCGCCAGGCCGCTGCCGAACACGAACGCACCGGCCTTGGCAAACAACCAGAAAATATTTGAGAGCGACGGCACCAGGGGTACCGCGGCCGCCGGTAGCGCGAGAACCAGGAGGCCGCTCACGCTCGAACGTGAGACGGGGTTCGACGAGCCACGGGCGCGCCAACCGCCGACCACCGCGGTCAGCACGCCGGCGAGCACGAACAACCAGACAATCTCATGTTCGGTCCACGCCGTGGCGAGCGCCATCACGCCGAAAATGCTCCACAGCATCGCACTGCGTCCAAGCGTCAGCCGCGTCAACTTGTGCGCGGAACGAGCGATGATGCCGATGACGGCGGCGCCAACGCCGTAGAACAGCGCTTGCATCCACGACAGCCCGCCGTAGCGGACGTAGGCGACGGAGATGCCCCACACCATCAGAAACGACGGGAGGATGAAGCACACCGACACGATGGTGGCGCCGAGCGTTCCCGCGCGGACGTAGCCGAGGTACATCGCGAGCTGCGCCGCCAGCGGTCCCGGCGCGAGCTGGGCCAGCGCGAGTCCATCAAGGTAATCCTGCCGGCTGATCCAGCGTCGTTCTTCGACGAGGTCGCGCTGCATGAACCCGGCCAGCGCGATGGGTCCGCCGAAACCGGTGGCCCCGAGCCGGAGAAAATAGGCGTAGAACTGCCCGAGGCCAACCGGCACGGTCTCGACGGACGCGGGTGGTTCGGCGACGGCCGCCGTGCGGGGGATGACCGTCATAGGGGCTCACATATAGCCGTCACGCCGCAGCGTTTCGAGGCCGCCGCCATCCTCTTTGTCCTGCGCCCGTCCGGCACGCTCCGCGACGTTCGAAAACTTGCCCGTGCGCAATTCCTCGATGATCTCCGCGGGGGTGCGGGCCGTCGACTCCACGGGGAACGTGCACGGATAGCAGCCCAGTGAACGGTAGCGCTTGCCGGTGCCCTGATCGTAATAGAGCGACACGGTCGGAATCTTTTCGCGCTCGATGTACTCCCAGATATTCAAC
>JANOZI010000989.1:0-7536 GCA_031429375.1 Acidobacteriota bacterium
GCTCAGCCACACCTACTGGCGCACCAAGTTCGGCGGCGACCCCAACATCGTCGGCCAGGTCTTCGAGATGAACGATCGGCCGCATCGCGTGATCGGCGTGCTGCCGAACGTGCCGCACTATCCGCAGGAGAACGACGTCTATATGCCGGTGCTGTCGTGCCCGTTCCGCGCCGGCGCGGAGAAGAACATCGCTCGCAACCGGCGTGCGTTCGGCGCGCTTAACGTGTTCGGCCGGCTCAAGCCGGGCGTCTCGCCCGAGCAGGCCGCGAGCGCCGTCGGCGCCATCTGCCACACCTTCACGCAGGACAACCAGCAGGTGTACCGCCCGGCGACGACGGGTTTCCAGGCCACGACGATACCGGTGCGCGAGGCATTGACGATCGGCGCCCGGGAGATGTTGTTGATCCTGCTCGGGATCACCGGGTTGATCCTGCTGATCGCGTGCGCCAACGTGGCAAACCTGACCCTGGCCCGCATGCTCGGCCGCGATCGCGAGCTCGCCATGCGGGCGGCGCTCGGCGCCGGCCGCGGCCGGTTGGTCCGGCAACTGCTGACCGAGAGCACGCTGCTTGCGGTGGCTGGCGGCGTCGTGGGCGTTGCGTTCGCCTGGGCGACGGTAGGGATGCTGACGACGTTCGTCGGCCGGTTTACGCCGCGCACCGGCGAAGTGACGATCGACTTCTGGGTGCTCGCCTTCACGCTCGGCGTCTCGATCGTCACCGGCATTCTGTTCGGCACGCTGCCGGCGATGGGCACGCGGATCGATCTGGTCTCCGCGCTCAAGCAAGGTGGCGGGCAGACGGGTGATGCCAGCGGCCGCAGGCGCATTCAGGGCGCGTTGATCGTGGCCCAGGTCGCCGTCTCAGTGGTGTTACTGGTCGGCGCAGGCCTGCTGCTCGCCAGTTTCTATCGCCTGCAGAAAGTCGAGACCGGATATCGATCGGAGGGCGTACTGTCGGCGCAGGTCTACGGCAATTTTTCGCGCTACGGCAACATCAGTGCGCTGCGCCGGCTGTATCTGCCCATCATCGAGCGGCTCGAAACCCAGCCGGGAGTGATTTCGGTGGCGATCACCAACGCGGTTCCACTCGCGGGCTCGGCACCCGGCACGAGGCGATTCGACATCGAGGGCCGCGTCACCGACGATCCGGAGCGCCGTCCGACGATGGACGTGCGCATTGCGAGCGAGAAGTATTTCGACACCATCGGCATTCCGCTGGTCAGCGGGCGCGTCTTCAACGCGCTCGACACCGAAGAATCGACGCCGGTCGTCGTGATCAATCGCGCGATGGCGCGCTATTGGGACGGCACCGACCCGGTCGGAATGCGCATTTCGACCGATCGCGGCGAGCATTGGTTCACGATCGCCGGCGTGGTCGGCGACGTCAAGCAATTCGGTCTTGCGCAAGACACCGTTGCGCAGGTCTACGTTCCGCTCACGCAGACCCCGCAGGGCTTTGGCGGGCAAGTACTGGTGCGCACCGCCGGCGACCCTGCGGCGTTCGGCCAGATATTGCGCGACACCGTGCACAAGGTCGATCCGAACCAGCCGGTCGAGGCCGTGCAAACGCTGGATGATCTGCGATCGGAAGCGCTCGCGGCTCCGCGGCTGACCGCGACCCTGCTGGTGGTGTTCGCAGCGCTGGCGCTGCTCGTCACCCTGGCCGGCATTGGCGGCGTCATTGCGACCTCGGTGACGCAGCGGACGCGCGAATTCGGCCTGCGCATGGCGCTCGGCGCCCATCGCGGCACCGTGCTGACGATGGTGCTGCGCCAGGGTCTCACGCTCGTGGCGATCGGCCTGGTGTTCGGCATCGGCGGCGCGCTCGCCGCCGGCCGGGTGCTGTCGGCGTATCTCTATCAAACAGCGCCGCGCGATCCGCTGATCATCGCGGCCGTCGCCGCCGTCTTCGTTATAGCCGGCGTGCTCGCGTGTCTAATCCCCGCTCGCCGGGCCACGACAGTTGATCCGCTAATAGCCTTGAGAGCCGAATAAATGCATTACACGGAAGCACGGAAACACAGAAAAAGTGTTTCTAAAAAGATTCTCTGTGTTTCAGTGCGTCCGTGTTTCTGTGTGATGTATTTCTGACTACTTCGCGTCCAGCTGTTCGATCGTGGCGCTGGACGGCGGACGCGTTTTCTGCAGTCGCGCCGCGACTTGCTCGGCCTGTTTCATCACCCTCAGCACGTTCAGGCCAAGAATTTTCTTGATGTCTTCGTCCTTGTAACCGCGGGTGATCAGCTCCGCCGTCAGCGCCGGGTAGGTCGAGACGTCTTCGAGGCCCTCGACCACCGAGGTGATGCCGTCGAAGTCGCCGCCGAGGCCGATGTGATCGATGCCGGCCACCTTGCGGATGTGATCGATGTGATCGGCGACCTGCGCGAGCGTCGCTTTGGGCGCGGGAGTGGTGCCGCGTTCCGCCGCGGGCTTCGCATCGTAATCGGCAACGGCCTGCGAGATGAACCCCGGCACGAATGTCACCATCACGACACCGCCGTTCTTCGCGACCAGCTGGAGAATGTTGTCCGGCACGTTGCGATGCACGTTGCAAATCGCCTTCGCCGACGAATGCGAAAAGATCACCGGCGCTTCCGTCACCCGCAGCGCGTCTTCCATCGTGTCGGGCGAGACGTGACTGAGGTCAACCAGCATGCCGAGACGATTCATCTCGCGCACCACTTCTTCGCCGAATTTCGACAAGCCGCCCAGCACCGGCGGTCCAGGGCTGGCATCGGCCCACGGCACGTTGGCCGAATGCGTCAGCGTCATGTAGCGCGCACCAAGCGCGTAGGTCATCCGCAGCGCCGCCAGCGAGCTGTCGATCGAGTGGCCGCCTTCCATGCCGACGAGCGAGCCGATCCGCCCGGCCTTGAACGTGCGCTCGACGTCAGCCGCGGTCAGCGCGAGCTCGAAGGTCTCGGGCCACTTTTTCGTCATGCGATGAACGATGTCGATCTGCTCGAGCGTGGCGCGCACGGCTTCCTTGCCCTGCATGGTCGACGGCACATACACCGACCAGAACTGTGCCCCCACGCCGCCTTTCCGCAGCCGCGGGATGTCGGTCATCAACGACGGCACCGGCTCGATGATGTTGGCCTTGTCGAGGTCGCGCCCCGGATCGAGGTTTCGCAGCGCCCACGGGTAATCGTTGTGCCCGTCGATCAACGGCGATTGTTTATGAAGCGACCGCGCGCGGCCCAGCGGATCACCCTCCACCCCACCACGCATAGTCCGCGTGGCGGGGGCCCCGGTCTGCGCGGCTAGTTGCAGGCACAGCCCGGACACAAGCACGACTGGAATCAGCGAGAGAATTCTTCGCAGCATGAGGGAGATCCTGTCACAGAGAGGTTAGGGTTGCACCGAAAAGCCCTCTTTTGACGCGGCCTCCCGCAGCCGGTCGTCGAGGCTGACGAACGTTTCACCGTGCGGCTGTTCTTCGCACCAGACCAGCGCCGCCGCGAGCTGCAGGGCATCGGCCGCGCGAAGGGGATGAAACGAGAGGAGGCGAGCGGCGCGCCGCCGCAGCTCGTCGGTCGGCGCAATCGTGTCGGCGTGCTGTACGAGCTGGCGCAGCCGTTCGATTGCGGCCGAGAGCTGATCGGCCGGCAACGGATGGTCGCGGTGCCGGCGCTGCAGCGCCGACTGGCACTCCAGCGGTGTGGCCCACCAAATCACCGGTTCGCCGTCGTCGGCCAGCACGCGGGTCACCGCCTCGGACGACTCTTCAGGCAGAAGCAGCGGCACGAGCGCCGAGCTGTCCCAGAACATCAGCGATCGGTGGAGCCGTCGCCACGCTCGGCGAGTAGCGCCGCGAGCACGCCGGAGGTGGCTCCCGACGGGGCTTTCTTGAGAACGGCCGGGAGTTTGCCTCGGCCCGGTTTCATCAGCCCGCCGCGGGTGAGCCGGAGCCGCCGGGTCGATCGGCGCTGGCCGTCATCGAGCGGCACCACCCGCGCCACGGGGACGCCGCGCTCGGTGATCACGAGCTCGTGGCCGGCCTTCACCAGGCGCAGGTACTCACTCAGCCGCGACTTCAACTCGACCACGCTGGTGGTCTTCTTCATGTGACCACTATGGTCCTGACGACACAGGGTGTCAAGTCGACGGGCGGCTGCCTACCAGCGAACGTCAGGGAATGGCGGACCCGGCCGGGCGAACCAGTAGCCTTGCATCAGGGGGCAGCCGAGGCTGCTCACCGCGTCGCGCTCGGCCGCCGTCTCCACGCCTTCCGCGATGACGGCGATGTTCAGGTCCTGGCACAACCGGGTCATCGACCCCAGCAACTTCTGCTTCACGGGCTCCTCCGCGATGTTGCGCACCAGGGCGATGTCGAGCTTGACGACATCCGGTGCCAGCAGCGTGAAGTAGTTGAGGCCCGCATACCCGGACCCGAGATCGTCGATGGCGATGCGATAGCCGATCTGCTTGAGCCGCCGGACCCGTTCGGTGACGCCGGCACCGTCTTCGAGCGGCGCGCGTTCGGTCACTTCGAGCACGATGCGATGCGCAAACAGCGCCAGCGCCGAATCCGCCAGGTACAGCTGCTCGTCTTGCAGGTCGCTCGGGTGGAGGTTGATGAAGACGTCGATGCCGGCCGGCACGTCGGGCAGCGTGAGCGTGACGCTGCCGCGTATCGCCCGGCCCAACTCGCGCACCCTGCCAAGCTGTTCGGCGGCCGCGAACAGCGCGGCCGCGGTTGGCAGTGCTGGTTCGCTGGTTCGGACCAGGGCCTCGAAGCCGTTGATGCGGCGATGTGCCGGCTCGACGATCGGCTGGTACGCCATGGTCAACGTCTCGAGCGCGCGATCGAGACTGACCTCGAGCCCGGCCCGATCGCTTGGTTGCCGATCGATCATGCCGAGGTAGGTGGCCGTCTCGCGCTTCAGTCGGGACAGCCGCCCGAGCTTGACCGCCTCATCGACCGTGTCGACGAGCTGCCGGTGCGGGACCGGTTTGACGAGATAGCGCAGCGCGCCGAACTCCATGGCCTTCGCCGCGGTTTCCACCGATGGATCACCGGTGTTCATGATCACCGGAACGTCGAGGTCCCGCTCGCGAACGGCGCGCAGCATTTCGATCCCGTTCAGTCCAGGCATCGTAATGTCGCTGAGCACGGCGTCGAACGACCCGGCGGCGAGGGCGGCAATCGCCTCGTGCCCGTTTGCGGCGACCGACACGCGATAACCCGCCTTGCCGAGCAGGCGCGCGTAGGTCTCCCGCAGCATCGGCTCGTCGTCGACAATCAGGATGTGGGCATCGAGGCCTGCCGGCCCGTTGCCACTATGGGGGGCCGACAAGGTCAACCTCCCGTGCCAAGCCCGCGAGCCGCCAAGCCCTCAAGCCCTCAGCTTACTTGTATTTGAAAGTGCCCAGCACCGGGTAGTGATCGGACCCGAAACGATTCTCGAGACGTTCGGTCCTCGCGCTCCAGCCCTCGGCCAGCCTGAAGAACAAGTGATCGATCCGGCCCATCGCATGCGTGTTGCGCTGGTTCTCGGACGCCAGGCTCGTGGACCACGCGCGGGTCTCCTGGTACGCCTCTTCGTTGATCCCGCGCTGAACGATGTTGAAGTCGCCGCCGAGCACGGTGCCGACCGAGGCCTCGCCGTTGTCGAACCGTGGGGTCTTGAGCAGGTCGAGGATCGCGCGTGCCTGCGGACGGCGCGGGTTGCGAAATACCCACAACGACTTCGGCGAGCTCAAGGGCTCGAGGTGCGCGTTGAACAACTCGAGGCGGGTGGGCCGCTCGTTGATGGTCACATGGATCGCGGTGCTGATGGCGACGCGCCGCTGCCGCTCGAGCGGCAGTTCGAGCGCCAGCGGATCGAGCAGCGGCTCGGTGGAGATGATCGCGTTGCCGCGATCTTCGAGCAGCTCGGCGCCGTTCCTCATTGACGGCACGTACAGCACCGACAGGCCCAGCGATGCCGCGTAGCGGCGGGCATCGGTCGCGTGCGGGTTGCGCGGCAGAATCGCGAATGCCGTTCGCGCGCCGGGCATGAACGGCGGCACATCGTTGCCGCCGCGATACAACTCCTGCAGGAGCAGAACGAAGTGCTGCACGGGGCGGCCGGACGTGAAGGCGCCGGCGCGCAGTTCGCCGATCAAGTCGACGAGGCGGCCCTCGGCAAGGTGGGCGTTCCACGTCACCACCGCCAGCTCATCGAGCGGCGGCGGCGCATCAACGGACGCAGGCGCCTGAACGAAAATCGGTGCGCCGACGGCCTGGCACCACTGCGCGAGCTCGACCGTGTCGTCCGCCCGGCCTTGGTGCCACGTAACGGGCACGCCGCCCACGGTCATGACACGAGCAGGGCACGGCGCCAACGGGGCTGTAATCGATTGTCCGGACGAGACCCCCGCCAGCAGCAGGGCCGTGGTGCAAATCGACACGATTGCGAACGAGACGAAACGCATCCTTTATTGGATGTCGCCGCAGACCCAATAGTTCCTGTGAGCTCGGCCATTGCTCAACGTTCGGTACAATAGCGATTCATGTCACGTACGGTCGACGTCTCCCGCCTGTCGGGCCTGGCGAGCCGCTTTGGCGCCTTCGTCGCTGAGCGCTATCCGTTTGCGCTCGGCGTGGCGCTCGAGGCGTTCGACAAGTCCGGCGTTGGCGCCATCAAGGCGCGCGATGCCGTCAAGCTCGATGCGGCCCGTGTGCCGTTCCGTCGCGCGTTGGCCAGCGTGTTATACGCGCAGGTCGCCGCGCCGGAAGGCATTGCCGAGACCACGCCCGGCACCTCCGCCGTCAAGCGGCTCGAGCAGGCGCGTGCCGAGCTCGTTGAGGCGTGCGACGGGTTCCTGCGCCGCGCGGCCATCGAGGCCTCGCTGACCAAGGCCGAGCGCCGCGAGATCCTGAAGGGCATGTGCCTGACGCGCAGCGTCGACAACCGCCTCAAGCAGTTCTTCATGGGTGGGGAAGTGCGCTGGGGCGAGATGGCGTTCCAGGGCAAGGGCTTCCGCTCGCTCGGGCAGGAAGCGATCTACGCGGGGGCGATCCGTCTGCATCGCGGCGCCAGCTATCGCAAGAACAATGGCGCCTGGGGCGGCGATGTGCTCGCGCCGGTGATTCGCGACCTGGGCATGACGCTGGCGATGCGCCACGACGAAGAAGCGGTCGGGATGATCCTGCGCGCGCAGATGGGCAAGGCCGGTCCGCCGATGGACGGCAAGGACCTGCACACCGGCGACTTCGAGTGGGGCGTGCTGCCGGCCGCCGCGCCGCTCGCGGTCGGATCGCTGTCGATGGCCGGCATGGCGATGGCCTTCGCGCTCGAGAAGAGCGATCGCATCGCGCTGTCGTTCATCGGCGAAGGCGGGTCGTCGCTCGGCGAGTGGCACGAGGCGATCAATACCTGCGCCGCCGCGAAGCTCCCCGCGATTTTCTGCCTGCAGAACAACCAGACGGCGCTCTCGACGCCGGTGCGCGAGAATTCCGCGGCGCGCGTGTTTGCGGAGAAGGCCGCCGGCTACGGCATTCCCGGCATCACCATCGACGGCACCGATCCGGATGAAATCGCCGCCGC
>JANOZI010000990.1:0-1603 GCA_031429375.1 Acidobacteriota bacterium
GAGATCATGCGCGCCGCCCTGACACAGGCCAAGGCCGGCCGGATGCACATCCTCGGCAAGATGAATGAGTCGCTGGCGGCCACGCGGCCGAACATGTCGGCCTACGCGCCGCGCATCATCACCATCAAGATCCCGGTCGACAAGATCCGCGACGTCATCGGGCCGGGCGGCAAGATGATCCGCAGCATCATCGAAAAGACCGGCGTCAAGATCGATGTCGAAGACAGCGGCCAGGTCAACGTCGCCTCGTCGGACGAAGCCGCGGCGATGAAGGCCATCGGGATGATCCAGGAGCTGACCCAGACCGCCGAGCTCGACAAGACCTACCTCGGCAAGGTGCAGCGCATCACCGACTTCGGCGCGTTCATCGAGATCATGCCGGGCACCGACGGCCTGTTGCACGTCTCAGAGATCGCGCACTACCGCGTCAAGGACGTGCGTGACGAGCTGAAGGAAGGCCAGCAGGTGCTGGTGAAGGTCATCAACATCGACCCGACCGGCAAGATCCGCCTGTCGCGCAAGGCGTTGATCACGCCCGAAGAAGGCGGCGCGCCGCCGGCCGGCTCGGGTGGGTCAGGCAGCGAAGAAGGCGCCACGGCCGGAGCGCCCTCGGGCGACCGCCCGCCGCGCAGCGACGGCGACCGCGGCCCGCGCCGGGACCGGGGACCGCGCCGCTAAGACAAGTAAAGCCGGGAGGCCGGGACTTTAGTCCCGGCTTTTCTGCGTACAATTAGTCATGCGTTCCGTGATCCTCGCGCTCGCGTTGGCCTCCGTCGGTGTTGCGCAAGAGCAAGCGCCCAACCGGCGCGAGTTCAAGATTCTCGCGAAAGACCACACGTTTACGCCGAACAAGATCGAGGTCACGCAGGACGACCTCGTCAAGATCACGCTGAAGAGCGAAGACCGCCCCAGCACCTTCGCGATCGACGCCTATCGGCTGATCAAGCGCGCCGGCGGCGGGCTGACCATCACCTTCGAATTTCGCGCCGACAAGCCGGGCACGTTTCCGTTTTACTGCAACCTCACGAGCGACAAAGAATGTAAGGACATGAAAGGCACCCTCGTCGTGAAGCCCAAATAACCAATAACCAAGTAACTAATAACCAAACTCTCGAGCATTCTTTATTCGTAATTGGTTCTTGGTTATTTTATTTCCTGGGGAACTTGTCCGGGTTGTCGGTGAACAACGCGTCGACACCCAGCGTGTAGAGATAGTGCGACATTTCCGCCGTGACGTCCTTGAAGCCGCCGCTGTCTGACGAGCGGAACGTATAGGGCGTCACCGACATGCCCTCGGCGTGCGCCCACTTCACGAAGTCTGGGTTCTTCAACACGATCGCTTTGGCCGGGCCGAAGCCCTGCACGATTCCCTTCCACGCCTTGATCTGCGCCGCGGTCTGGAACCCTTCGGCGTTGCCCAGCAGCAATGCCACCGGCACGCCGATCTTGATTTCGGCCAAGCGGCGAGCGCTCGACTGGCCGAACGTCTGCAGGATGACCGGCGTCTTCGGATCCGCCTTCGGACCGCGCAGGCCGTTCTTGTCGAGCGCGGCCGCCACCAGCTCCTCAAACTTCACGTCGCGGCCGGCGTAGATCTCCGGGG